>JAJYTI010000068.1 GCA_021793135.1 Bacteroidota bacterium | reverse complement strand
TTAAAGCGAGTTGCTTTATCGTGTCCCCACCAACCTGCCATACGAGGTAAATCAGGATTGTTTGCGTGACGCTCATGAACAAAGCATCCACCTAAACTTCCAGGTCCACTATTTAAATATTTATACGTACACCAAACTGCAAAGTCAGGTCCAGCATTATGTAAATCTGGGAAAATATTCCCTGCACCATGCGCTAAATCAAAACCTACTTTTGCTCCGTAACTATGTCCTAATTTTGTAATTCTTTCTATCGGATAGTATTGGCCAGTATAGTAGTTTGTATTACCAATCATCAATAAAGCTACACTATCGCCATGTTCTTTCATGATTTGCTCTAAATCTTCCATTCGGCATAGCTCTTCCCCTTCTCTTGGTTTCCACCAAACAATCGCTTCTTCTGAGTCTAATTTGTGCATATGTGCTTGACTCGCTACAGCATATCTATCCGATGGGAATGCATCGCTTTCTACTACTATTTTATATCGAGTTTTTGTTGGTCTATAAAAGCTTACCATCATCAAATGAAGATTCACCGTAAGAGAATTCATAATCACTACTTCCGATGGTTTTGCTCCTACTATTTTAGCCATAGGTTCAGCTAAACTTTCGTGATAAGGTTTCCAAGGGTTTTTAGCATGGAAATGCCCTTCTACTCCTAAGTTTGCCCAATCGTCTAATTCTTGTTTGATATAATCTTTGGTCTGGGTAGGTTGTAATCCTAAGGAGTTTCCACAAAAATATAAGTAGGGTGTTCCAGACTCGGTTTTTGGTTTATGAAATTCTTTTTGAAAAGGTGCTAAAACATCTTTAGCATCTGCCTCTTGTGCAAAGGCTTTATCTGAGGTATACATCATTTGCTGTGTTTTTTTAATTGAAGCCTTACAAACTTAAACAATGTGAAAGGGATTTTAAATTTTTATTAAGAAAAATAGCCCGCACATAAAATAAAAAAGCATCTGTAAAACAAATGCTTTTGAAACCCTAAACAATCGAAACTTTATTTCAATTTACTTCATAACGAATAGGTATAGAATATTTAACCGAAACATTCTCGCCTTCCTTTTTCCCAGGAGTCATTTTTGGAAGTAATTTAAAAACGCGTTTAGCTTCTTCTGCTAGTGCTTGATGTTCCGTCTTCGGTTCAATATCAACAACATCTCCATCTGCATCAATAGTAAAACCTACAATAATGCTTTGCATACCTTTTAAATTCAAATCGGAACCAATGTTAGTATTGAAATTTTTCATGATGTGTTGCATTATATTCCGTGTCAAGCAATCTTTTCTCTCTTCCATTGCTACTCTCTCACAACCAGGATAAATTGGTGAATCTTCAATGATTTCAAAAGATGTGTTTTTTGAAGTACCTACAACCGTTTCCCGAACTTCCACTGGAGAAGATGAACCCCTATCACCTTCGGCAATTTCACTCATATTTACCTTATTATCAACACAGGAAATGAATATACTACTCAGGACAATACTTAATAAAAAAACTAATTTTTTTGTACTCATGATTAATTATCTCTTTAAAGATTCTAAATATACAGCAATTTAGTAATTGAATATACCTATAAAACACTTTACTAATTCTCAAATTGAATCGGTATAGTAATACTGAAAGGAATTGGAGTTCCTTTTTGAGTTGCGAGTTGCATTTTAGGTAATAGTTTAAAAACTCGTTCTACTTCTTGTTCAATTAAAGGATGTGGTGATTTTGATCGAGAATGGATGTTAGTTAAGTTTCCTGAAGTATCAATCGTGAAATTCACTAATATTTCCGGCATAGCTTGCCTACCTAGTTCTTTACGAATACTCGTATTAAAATGTTCTTGAATGTGAAGATGTAATTTTTCTTGCATACAAATTTTTAATTCTTCATTTGTAGAAAAATCACATCCAGAATAAATAGGCCAAATAGCTAATATACATCCTATTTCCTCTATAATTTCTTCTTCCATCGCTTCATGTGATTCATCTTCTAGTATTGTATCATGCAGATCGACTGTACAAGAAAAAAGTATAAAAACAGAAAGAGCCAAATAGGTTATTCTTATGAGGAATAGCTTTGAGTCTGAAGTATTTGTTCTGATCATTTGAAAAAGTATTTAGTACATCTAAGTGACGTTGATAAATATTTAACAAATACAATACCAAAATAAATCTAGAGGTTTAGAGACAAAAAGCACCTTATAAAATTAGTGCTTAGCTATTCATATAATCGTAATCTAATTTCCTTCTACTATGAGAGACTTTGATACTATCTCATTATCTTCTTCATCCCAAATATGTAAATAATACTTTCCAATTGGAAGTTCTATTGACAATCCATCCCCTTCTACACGCCAAATCTTATTTTTAATGGATACCGCAGATGTTTTATAAATTTGATATTCTTCTGCGGGATATATAGAAATAAACACCTCTTCGTTCTGAATAGATCGAAACTCTGGTAATAAAATTTCAATGGTTTTTAAACTACTTTTTGGATAGATTTCGCTTAGATCTGTATTAAGGTTATTTAATAAAAAATAATCTACATTATTATTAATCCGAGTATCTTCTGGAAATGTTTTGGCATCAAACAACAAAAGTTCATCGGGGCTATCTGTAGCTAATAATACTTGATTAATCGTCAAAGGATCTATTTCAGAAAGCTCTTTGATGTACTCGGCGGTCCGTTTTATTGAAGGATTGTATTCCAATATGTGATCTTCTCCTGCATACACAAAGACTTTAGCATTGGAATCTTCTTCAAAAATATTTAGAATATTATTTGCTTGCGAAAGTTCTCTATTTTCGGTTGTAAACTCATCATAACCAACGACTGTATATCCTAAATCCATAGCTGTTCGGAGGAAAATTCCAAAATATGGTTCTCTGGTATAATACCCAGTGGAATGCAGTGGAAAGCCAACGGAATTTAAGATACTATCTTTCAATATATCTACAGCTTCTACCGCTAAATATTTATAACCAACTTCTTTTAATGGTTGTAACAAATGTGTCGCGAAAATTCGATGCTTTGGTAACCAATGCCGTTCATTAAGCATAAGTAGTTTTTCATTGGCAGCCAATACTTTTATATTCTCTAGTACTTCTGCTTTACTTACTGATAACATTAATGAATCGGCTTTAGCCTCAGAAATAAATTTATCTAAATATTCTATTTTTGCTTTATCTTGAGTTTTAACTGCATCTACAAATGCTTTATAAGAAGGCTCCCGAGATAATATAGTTGTCATGATTTGAAATTTATCCCAATCGCTTTGTTTTGACTTCTCTATTGGAGCATTTTCTATTTTTTTTCTTATAAATAGTATGTTATCACGATATTGATAATCATTAAAGATATCCCAATATGTAAGTTGCTCTCTTACGGTTTGATTAAAATTTATGGAATTTATAATTTCTCCCCCATCATAAATTAATGTTTGATGAGAATTAAAATCTTCTAAAGCTTTCAAGTATAAGTACACTAATTGGTCTTGAAATTGTCTTCTATATATAACTTGTTGGTTTAAGGAATCGTTTAATATTAATGAAGTAGAATCCGTTGTAGCAAAAGAATCCTTCGTATAAAAAAGCGCCATTTCATATTCTTTTGGAGCATATCCATAAATTAAAAAATCATGAGAGTTTAGCTTTTTAAACCTTTTGAATTTCTTTTTAATTTCTCTTCTAGATAAATCTGGATATTTGATATCTGCATAAAATTTCGCAGATAGATTTATGCTATCATTATAAAAATTACTTGTGCTTAAGTAGTTATAGTCTCTAATGTGTTTCTTGCTTCCACATGAAGAGAACAAAATGACGATGATAGATATAATGAATATTCTATTTTTAAAAATTTGTTTCATCGCTAGAAGAATTAAAAAAAGCCTCTTACAAAAGTTTTTTATAAGAGGCTTCGTTTTATATTTAATCTATTTCAAAGCGAATAGGTACTGCATATTGCGTCGTAATTTCTTTACCATTTAAAATACCAGGTGTCATTTTTGGTAATTTACTTATAACGCGCTTAGCTTCTTGTTCTAGTCTAGGATTGTCAGCTTTTGCCTCTACATTCTTGACCTCACCTTTTTCACTTATTTCAAAACTTACCATAATATGTTGCGTTCCAGAAAGACCTTCTTCCAATGCTATTGCTTTTTTAAAATGTCTTGTAACATATTTATCTATTTGTTCGGATAGGCAGTCTTCTGCATTATCAACATTATCTTCACAACCAGGATAAATTGGAGCATGATCAATACTAGAAATAGGATAACTGTCTAAACTCTCAGTTGCACTCTGTTCTTGATTATCTTCAAAATCATTCTGTATCTGAGATTCTTGTTCTTCCTTTTTTCTTTGCAGATCTCTTTCCATCTGTTCGGCAGCATCTAGCTTTTTAGCATCTTCTGAATTTACAACTTCTTCATGTATTTTTATTTGCTCCTCTTTTTTATCATTTTTACATGATGTAAACATAATCGTAAAAGCAAATAATGGTAAGAGGTAAAAACTCTTCAGTCGTAATGTTTTTGCAGTTTTAGTAATCTTTCTCATTTGTTTGTTGTTTAAGGTTTATTAGCTTAATTTATAAATAATTTTATTATTACAATATAGTAACATAAAACGCTACTTATAAACCAAAAATAAATAAGTTTAAATACAAACCCTTAAAAAAACACTATAGTAGCATATTATTAACAATTACAGCGAGTAAAGTATTTAATTATAAATTCGAATACTAAATGAATAACTACTCCTTCACTTATATAAATCCTTTAACCTCTAGCATCTAAATACCAGAAGTTAAAGTTTAAGCTTTTAATTTATTTCAAAACGGATTGGCAGTGTATAACTAACTGGCACATTTACATTCTCTTGATTTCCAGGTGTCATTTGAGGAAGTAACTCTAATACCCTCTTTGTTTCGTTATCAAACTCTGGATATTGTGACCTTACTTTAATATCTTTAATGTTACCAGACTCATCGATAGTAAACATTGCGAAAATCAGTTGTATTCCACTTAAGCCTAAATCTTTTCCTAAATCAGTATTAAAGTTATTCGCAACAAAATTTGAAATCTTTTTCGTCATACAATCTTTTTGCTCTTCTATACTTGCAGCATCATCACAACCAGGATAAACAGGTGGATTTTCGATAATTGAAAAAGGAATTTCCTCTATTTCTACTCGCTTTTCAGACTTCATTTCTGAGCTTGGAGGATCTGGCGGCAATGGTGGTGATGGTGGTACTGGTGGTGGTAACGGTGCCATTTCTTCACTCGCAGGTTGCGTATCTATAGTCTCATCCATACAAGATACAAAAATCAACATGCATGCTATTAACGGTATAATCAACAAGTATTTAAACTTAGATTTTCTAGACGATTTTGTTTTCTGTAACATAATAATTCGTTTTTTAATTAATGATTGTTTATAAAAAGTATTAGTAAAAGAAACATCACTTGTTCTAAATACTTGTGATAATAAATTCTGATAATATTGTTGTATAGAAGTTTGCTTCACTACATAAGCATCGGCTATATATTCATGTAGTTCTATCAAACGTTTTTGAAAAAAGTACAACAATGGATTCCACCAAAATACTATTCGAAATAATTCTATAAATAAAAGATCTGCACTGTGTCTCTGTTGAATATGTACTTCTTCATGCTTAAGAATAACTTCTCTTTCTTTTACACTGAGATACTCTCCTAAAAAAATGGTCTTTTTAAATGAAAAAGCTATATCGGTATTAGGAACTATAGCTAGTTGATAGGCATCCTTTTTTAATATTTGAGAAGAGTCAAGCATTATTTTTAATTTACGATACCTCCAAACAAACCATATAAAGGACACAATTCCACCTAGTATCCATATACTCGATAAAAATGAATTACTAGGACTATACACTTCTGATATAGATTGATTTTCTACTTCTGTTGTTTGTAATAATATGGTAGGCAACTCTACATTGTAAGTTTTCATAATTCCTTCTGATAAAGAAGGAAGAACTACAAAAGGAAGAATAAATGTAATTACTAAAGTGAATAACAGATAAAAACGCTGCCAATTATAATGTGTATCTTGTTTTAAGAAGAACTCATAAAACCCCAAGAACAATGCTTGATATAAAAATATTTGTATAATTATAAATGTCATTATTTATCCTTTTTTTGTTTATCTAGTATTTGCAGAATCTCTTCCATTTCATGGACACTAACATCATTTTTATTAACAAAAAAAGATACCATGCTTTTAAAAGATCCTTGGAAATATCCAGACAAAAATTTATTTAAAAACTGATTACTATATTCCGATTTTTTAATTATCGGATAATAGATATGTCCACGACCTTTCTTTCTAAAATCTACAAAACCTTTGCTTTCTAGAATTCTAACTATAGTAGAAACTGTGTTATAAGCGGGTTTAGGTTCGGGTAATTTGTCGATTATCGATGCTACATTGGCTTCTTTTAAATCCCATAGAATATGCATTATCTCTTCCTCTGCTTTGGTCAATTCTTTCATATATCTTGTATTTATATTTCAAATATAACTATTATTTTAGTTATAACTAATTATTTAGTTTAATTATTTTATTATTTATTCAAATTTACAAGCTCAGGTTGCTATAAATTACCTGTTATTCTAGTATTTTTAAGGTATATTAGTAACATAAGTGTTAATAATAATTCTATGCTTAAACCCGTTATTGTTCGTCAATTATTTGTTTTATTCGTTATCGCGATTGTAGGTTTTCTAATCGTATACGAGACATTACCCTATCTAACTGGTGTATTGGGTGCTATTACTATCTATGTAATACTCAATCCTTTTATGAAAAAGATGATAAATAGAGGGATGAATAAAGCTTTGTCGGCTAGTATATTAATGTTTGCATCTTTTCTAGTTATTCTATTACCACTTACGGGTATTGTGTTAATGTTAGGTAATAAAATAGGAAAAGCGGTAAGAAGCTCAGAAGAGGTTACTAATGCTTTAAAAGAACAAGTTATTACTTTAGAAAGAAAATTGGGTTTTGAGATTGGCCCACAAATAGAAACTGGCAGAATAGCCGATATGGTATCTAATAGCTTGCAGTCTATTGCAGGTGGTACATTCAATATACTGATATCCGTTGCTATTATGTATCTATTACTTTATTATATGCTTATCCATTCTAAGGATATGATTGATACATTCTATAAATATCTTCCTTTCAAAAGAGAAAATCTGGAACTTATAGGTCGTGAATGCCAATCTATGGTACGTGCAAATGCTATTGGGATACCTGTAGTAGCTATAGTACAAGGTATTGTAGCACTTATAGGATATCTTATTTTTGGTGCAAGAGATCCATGGTTTTGGTTCGTAATTACTACAATTGGATCTATGATTCCAATTGTTGGAACCATGGTTGGTATTATACCAGTATTTTTATTAACACTCTCTGCAGGTGATACTTTTGCAGCTTGGGGAATTTTAATTTATGGTTTTGTCATTGTAGGTATCTCAGATAATATAACAAGGTTATATGCCCTGAAACGATTGGACGATGTACATCCGCTTATTACCCTTATAGGTGTAATTATAGGTGTACCACTGTTTGGATTTATAGGATTGATTTTTGGACCTATATTGATTAGTTTACTCTTAATATTAATACGAGTATATCGTAAGGAATATATAGAAGAACAATATTAAATAAAAACTCCAAGAGATATTATTTACAAATATTTCTTGGAGTTTTATTGTAGAAATAAACTTCTATTATGAATTCTTCATATTTCTATGACGCGCCAATAAAGTATTTTTAAGTAACATTGCAATAGTCATTGGTCCTACTCCACCAGGAACTGGAGTAATAAACGAAGCTTTTTTACTTACCTCATCAAAATTCACATCACCAGTAATTACATATCCTCTCTTTGCATTTTCGTCTGGTACTCGAGTAATTCCAACATCTATTACCACTACTCCTTCTTTAACCATGTCTGCCGTTACAAAGTTTGGAACCCCTAAAGCCGATACAATAATATCTGCAGTTTTAGTGATTTCTTTAAGATTTTTAGTTCTACTATGTGTTAGAGTTACTGTACAATCTCCTGGCTGCCCTTTGTTACTCAACAAAATACTAATAGGACGTCCTACAATATTGCTTCTTCCTATTACCACGGCATGTTTTCCAGAGGTTTCTATATTATATCGCTTTAACATTTCTATAATACCAAAAGGAGTGGCTGGGATAAAACTTTCCATACCTAGAGCCATCCTTCCAAAGTTTTCTGGATGGAAACCATCTACATCCTTTTTTGGGCTTACTGCTTCGAGTACCGTTTGCTCGTCTATGTGTTTTGGAAGAGGAAGTTGAACGATAAAACCGTCCAAACCTTCATCATTATTTAATTCTTTTATTTTTTCTAGTAATTCATCTTGCGTAGTATCTTCTGGTAGGTGAATCAAAGTAGACTGGAAACCAATTTTCTCACAAGAACGCACCTTACTTCCTACGTAAGTTAAACTAGCACCATCATTTCCTACTAATACTGCAGCCAAATGAGGAACTCTTTCCCCCTTACTTGCAATTTCCTTAACCTCTTGGGCTATTTCTTGTTTAATTTCTTCTGATAATTTTTTACCATCTAAGATTGTCATGTTGTTGATATGTTTATGGTTTATGTAAAAAAAAACGCGCCGAGTTTCTGTACGTAAACCCGACGCGTAATTGTATTCGTTATATTCGTATGTAACATATTTTATTCCGATACATAGCTTATTTCATTTTATTCATCATTTGCATCATCTTTCTTCCGCCTCCGCCTTGCATCATCTTCATCATCTTACTCATTTGATCGAATTGCTTAAGTAGTTGGTTCACTTCGCGAACGCTAGTTCCACTACCCTTGGCTATTCTTCGTTTTCTACTTCCATTTAAAACAGAAGGAGTTGTTCTTTCTTCTGGAGTCATGGAATGGATAATAGCTTCTATGTGCTTAAATGCGTCATCATCTATATCAATTCCTTTTAATGCTTTCCCTGCGCCTGGAATCATACCTATAAGGTCCTTCATGCTTCCCATTCGCTTTACTTGCTGAATTTGGTTTAAGAAATCATCAAAACCAAACTGATTTTTGGCAATTTTCTTCTGTAGTTTTCTTGCTTCTTGTTCGTCAAATTGTTCTTGAGCACGCTCTACTAAAGAAACAACGTCTCCCATCCCCAGAATCCTATCTGCCATTCTAGAAGGGTGGAATACGTCTATAGCATCCATTTTTTCTCCTGTACCGATAAATTTAATCGGCTTATTTACTACACTTTTAATAGATATTGCAGCTCCACCTCTTGTGTCACCATCTAACTTAGTAAGGATAATCCCATCAAAGTTAAGTATATCATTAAAAGCTTTTGCAGTATTTACAGCATCTTGACCTGTCATAGAGTCAACCACAAACAAGGTTTCTTGAGGTTCAATAGCACGATGGATTTCGGAGATTTCATCCATCATTTCTTTATCTACCGCTAATCGTCCTGCGGTATCAATAATAACTACATTAAATCCATTTTCTTTTGCATGTGCAATAGCGTTCTGTGCAATTTCTACTGGATTCTTATTTCCCTCTTCGCTATAAACCTCTACTCCTATTTGTTCTCCAACTACGTGTAACTGATTAATAGCTGCAGGACGGTAAACATCACATGCTACCAGAAGAGGTTTTCTTGTTTTTTTGGTTTTTAAAAAGTTGGCAAGCTTTCCAGAGAAAGTTGTTTTACCACTACCTTGCAATCCTGACATAAGAATTACAGATGGTTTCCCACTTAGGTTAATTCCTTCTGTGTCGCCACCCATCAGCTCTGTCAGCTCATCTTTTACAATCTTAACCATAAGCTGCCCAGGCTGTAATGTAGTAAGTACATCCTGCCCAAGTGCTTTTTCCTTCACTCGGTTAGTAAAGTCTTTTGCGGTTTTAAAGTTAACGTCTGCATCTAGTAATGCTCTACGAACTTCACGTAGTGTCTCGGCCACATTGACCTCGGTAATACTACCATGACCTTTTAAAACGTGTAGCGCCTTATCTAACTTTTCACTTAAATTTTCAAACATAATTACTGCAAAGTATTTTGTTGTGCAAAGATAAAGATTGCAACGCAAGGCACAAAGTACATTGTCGCAAAAATGTATTATATATATTTATTTATAAGTTT
>JAJYTI010000067.1 GCA_021793135.1 Bacteroidota bacterium | reverse complement strand
CGATCTCAAATATCGTTTTGTCCATACTCGCCATTAAGCATTACTGAACAAGGGAATATTTTCTTTTGATCACAAGCAATTGCCTGAACTAAACCAGAAACTGCAGCACCTGGCGCATACCAAGCAGAAGTTCCTAACAACTTAGTCAGTGTTGCACCTCCCACTTTAGTATCTTCCATTACTTTGTTTAAACGATCTTCACTTAAAAACTCAGAAACCGGAACACTATTACGTGTAGCTAATCTTGTAAGCGGAAGCATACCAACATCACTATGTGCAGCGATTACCATTCCATCTATATCGCTAATAGGTGCTTCTAGAGCTTCTGCTAAACGATATTTGAAACGCGCTGAATCAAGTGCCCCACCCATTCCAATAATACGTTCTGCTGGTATATCTAAAGTTTTATGAACCAAATATGTCATGGTATCCATTGGATTACTCACAATGATTACAATAGCATTTGGCGAATGCTCAATAAGACTAGAAGTTACGCTTTTTACAATTCCAGCGTTAGTTCCGATAAGTTCTTCACGAGTCATTCCTGGTTTACGTGGCACTCCACTAGTAACAACTACAATATCACTATTTGCAGTCTTTGCATAGTCATTTGTAGAACCTACAATACGTGTATCGAATCCGTTAAGGGAAGCGGTTTGCATCAAATCCATAGCTTTACCTTCTGCAAATCCTTCTTTGATGTCTACTAATACTACTTCGCTTGCAAAATTTTTAATAGCAATGTACTCGGCACAACTTGCACCTACAGCACCTGCTCCTACAACTGTTACTTTCATTATGTATATGTTATTTTAATAAAAAATGAATTACTTAATTTATACTGTAAAAATACGATATCTTAACGTAGAATAAAGGTTTTTATTGAAAATATCTAGGATTTATTTCCGATATATGATGTTAAGATTTTGTAAGTTACATCTAACTATTTTGTAAATACCGTTCCTAAATATTATAAAATAAAAGCCCACCTTAGAAGTCTAAAGTGGGCTCATAGGATATTCTATAATTTTTTACTATTACGCATCGATATTAGCGTATTTTGCATTTCGCTCGATAAATTCTTTACGAGGCGGCACCTCATCTCCCATTAACATAGAGAAGATTCGGTCTGCTTCTACATCATTATCAATCACTACTTGTCTAAGAGTTCTGTGCTCAGGATTCATTGTAGTATCCCATAATTGCTCAGCGTTCATCTCCCCAAGACCTTTGTATCGTTGTACAGTAGATCCTT
Organism: Bacteroidota bacterium; assembly: GCA_021793135.1. GTDB lineage: Bacteria > Bacteroidota > Bacteroidia > Flavobacteriales > Flavobacteriaceae > JAJYTI01. Next base: position 9,060 of record JAJYTI010000067.1, on the reverse strand, counting down.
TTCCAAACTCTTCGATTAATGCATCACGTTCTTCATCTGTCCAAGCGTAATCTTTTTTAGATCCTCTTTTCACCATATAAAGTGGCGGTGTAGCAATATATACGTGGCCACCTTCTACTAATCCTCTCATATAACGATAGAAGAAAGTAAGTATCAATGTAGCAATGTGACTACCATCTACGTCCGCGTCACACATAATAACAACTTTATGGTAACGTAATTTCTCAAGGTTAAGTGCTTTACTATCTTCTTCTGTACCGATAGTTACACCTAGAGCAGTAAAAATGTTTCGAATTTCTTCGTTATCGAAAACACGATGTGACATCGCTTTTTCAACGTTAAGAATTTTACCTCGAAGTGGTAAAATAGCCTGGAAATGTCTATCACGTCCTTGTTTGGCTGTACCACCTGCGGAATCTCCCTCGACAAGGAACACCTCACATTTTTCTGGGTCTTGTTCGGCACAGTCTGAAAGTTTTCCTGGTAAACCTCCACCGCTCATCACGGTTTTACGTTGTACCATATCACGAGCTTTTCTAGCGGCATGTCTAGCTTGCGCTGCGATAATAACTTTTTCGATTATAGTTTTGGCATCATTAGGATTTTCTTCTAGATAATTCTCTAGCATCTCGGAAACTGCCTGACTTACTGCTGCAGACACTTCGCGGTTACCTAATTTTGTCTTGGTTTGTCCTTCGAATTGTGGCTCTTGAACTTTTACCGAAACAATCGCTGTTAGTCCTTCTCTAAAATCATCTCCCGCAATGTCAAATTTCACCTTATCTAACATTCCTGAAGTCTCTGCATACTTTTTTAAAGTAGTCGTTAATCCACGACGGAATCCGGTTAAGTGAGTACCTCCTTCGTGCGTATTAATGTTATTTACATAAGAGAATAGATTCTCGTTGAATGATGTATTATATACCATAGCAACCTCAACTGGAATATCATTTTTCTCTCCTTCCATTGAAATTACCTCAGCAATAATCGGCTCTCTATTTCCATCTAGGAAACGAATATATTCTTTAAGTCCTTCTTCACTATAAAAAGTTTCTCCTCGATATGAACCGTCTTTCTCGTACTCTCTTTCATCTTCTAACTTAATAGTAAGTCCTTTATTTAAATACGCTAACTCACGTAAACGACTTGCTAAAGTATCATATATAAAGATTGTTCCTCCAGTAAAGATTTGAGGGTCTGGCTTGAAGGTTACTTGTGTTCCAGTTTCATCGGTTTCACCGATAGTTTTTATTGGATACAAAGCAACTCCTCTTTCATATTCCTGCTCCCAAACTTTTCCTTGACGATAAACAGTAGCAACAAGTCTTTCTGATAGCGCGTTCACTACAGATACCCCAACTCCGTGTAATCCTCCGGATACTTTATATGAATCTTTATCGAACTTACCTCCTGCTCCAATTTTAGTCATTACAACTTCTAAAGCTGAGACTCCCTCTTTTTTGTGCATATCCACAGGGATTCCACGACCATTATCTCTAATGGTAATAGACTCATCTTTATTTATAGTTACTGTGATTGTATCACAATAACCCGCCATTGCTTCGTCAATAGAGTTGTCAACAACCTCATAAATAAGGTGGTGTAATCCGCGCACGCCTACATCTCCAATATACATGGATGGACGCATACGTACGTGCTCCATTCCTTCTAAAGCTTGAATACTATCGGCACCATACGCGCCTTTTTTCTGCTCTTCGCTCATATGTAAATAAACTTTTTTGCTTTAAATGCTAACGAACAAATATAATAAACCATAAGCAATATGAAACATTTACAAAATAAATTGTCACAGCTTATTATTCTTGTTCAAAAATATTGAATAGCTTAAACTCTTAGATTCATTCGTTTATTATAACGGTTCTATGAATTTTTATGCTATTGATCTAACTATGGTACATCAATGTACTTATGAGTTTGTAAAGAAATACGCCATTTAGTATTTTCTTTAACGTAGTCTACAATCTCGGGAGTCATACTTTCTCGCTTACTCCATTCTGGCTGGAGCAATAACATACAATCTGGACCTACTTTAGCTGCTTGTTCTTCTGCAAACTTAAAGTCGTGCTTATTATATACTATAACTTTCAACTCATTTGCTAGCTCGTAAGCACGCTGGGTAGGTAGTTTTAATTTCTTTGGAGATAAACAAAACCAATCCCATTGCCCTGTTACGCTGTATGCTCCAGAAGTTTCGATATGAATTCGCTTTCCTTTTTCGCGCAATGCATCTGTTAACTTATCCATATTCCAAGTCAACGGTTCACCACCTGTAATAACTACACTTAGAACCTGTTCAGGTATATCTGCCAATATTTCGGATATAGGTAAAACTGGATGCTGATGAGCATTCCAACTTTCTTTTACATCACACCAATGGCAACCAACATCACATCCGCCTAATCGTATAAAATATGCTGGAGTACCTTGATACATACCCTCTCCTTGAATAGTATAAAAAGCCTCCATTACGGGAAGCTTTTCTCCAGCTAATATTGCCTTATCTATCTCTTTTTTCATTACTTGCAAATATAACCATATTCTACGTCCTATCCATGAAATTATCAGGTTTTTACATTCTAAAATCGAAAGTAAATAAGGTTTCTAGAAATATAAAAACTAAAGCGTATATTTACCTTATTCTTAAGGGAGTACTTTCTATTTCTATCATAATTTCTTTTACAAACAAATAACTTTTCATGAGCAAAGAAAAAAAGAAAAGAGGGATTGTTTTTTATACCGTAACTACTTTGGTATTTATCATAATTTATTATTTATTGCATCACCATTATTTTTCTAAATGGGAAAACATCACTCCTTTCCTACAGAAAATAAGCCAAAGTCTATTTATGCTTTCGGCTGTTTTATTAGCTAGAAACATCACTCAAAGATTAATTATCAACAATGTACATAATTTAGGTGACAGACATAATCTACTTTGGGTAGTTAGATTGATTGCTTCTGCATTGTTAGTAATAATAATTGTGTTTACTATATTTCGAGAACCTGGAGACACTCTTTATAGCGTTGGGATCATATCTTTAGTGCTAGGTTTTGCACTACAAGCACCTATCATGTCTTTTATAGGGTGGTTATATATTATTTTTAGACATCCATATCAAGCTGGCGATAGAATCGAAGTAAAAGGTCATAGAGGGGATGTTGTAGAAATAAGCTATTTAGATACTTCTATTATGGAATGTAGTGGAGACTACTTAGGAAATGACCGTAGAAGCGGAAGGATTATAAAAATACCTAATAGCCTAGTTTTAAGTCATGAAATAATCAATTATTCTGGAGACCAACATCCATTTATTTGGAACGAAACTGCCATTCAAGTTGCTTACACTAGTGATTTACAATTTGTAGAAGAATGTTTATTAGAAGCTGCCGAAAAAGATTTTAAATTATTATATCCTGAACTCGCAATAAATAATAAGAAATGGCAATCGACTGTTTATTATAGAAACAACTCTTATGCATGGCTCGAAGCAGTAATTTCCTACCCGGTAGAACCTAAAGACACTACAGGAAGAAGAAATAGAATATTGCGCTCTGCACTCCCAATGTTAAATGCACAACCAGAAAAAGTGCAATTTCCTGCAGGCACAAAGCGATAAAATTTCTTATTTATTAAAAGATAAGGTTATAGAATTTCCATTAGTTCTATCATAGATATACGTAGGAGTGTGGGTTTTCATAATTTGTAAATCGTATTCTTTTACACGTTCAAAAAATTCTGAATCTGCACCAAGAGGAAGTTTTTTAAAACCATTTAATTTATGAATCACCTCTTGTTTAATAAACATAGTTCCTCCTACAAAACATTTTGAGAGATGAATTTTTCTATTTGGATTATGCTTATCTGGAACATACGCATCTCCTAACACCTCAAAACCTCCATGAAGCAAATCCACATATTTGTTTTTTAATAAAATATTATTTCGGTCTTCTAAATGATTGGGTCTATACCAATCATCTGAATCTAAAAATGTGATATATTCTCCTTTTGCATGTTTTAATCCTTTATTTCTCGCAGCAGCAACTCCTTGATTTTCCTGATATAAATAAGATATAGGAAGATTTAATTTTCTATAGCTATTTACTATTTGCTCCGTATTGTCTACACTCCCATCATCTACTACAACAGCCTCCCAATCTCTAAAGCTTTGTTTAACAATAGAATCGATAGCTCTTGAGAGTAAAGTAGCACGATTAAAAGTTGCAATTATAATTGAAAATCTAGGCATGCTTCTATATATTTCGATGTCTTTTTTGTAGATTCTTCTTTAACTTCAGAAGTATATTTTGGATACCGCTCCTTTGTATGCTCATATTATTTTTTTGTTTTAAACATAACAACTTTTTACGACAAAATAATCTTAAATAAAACTTTCTCCATTGTATAGCAACCTACATAAGATAGATAACTAACCATTTAAACAATCGATTTATAACATACAACTGTAAATCAACTCATTAAAACAACTATTTTATAGAAAAACACCCCCATTTTCATCAATTGAAAGAGGAAATCGTAAATCAAGAACACAATATTTTTTATATTGTTCTTTATTTAATTAGCTATACATGGGCTAATTCTTTAATTTAGATCACTTTTAGAAAAATTGAGATTAAATGAAAAAAACACTTTTCACTATTACACTTGCTGCGGGCTTGTTATTTAGCTGTAGCGACAACAACAAATCATTTCAAATAAAGAATGACCAGGTTGGTCCACTCCAAAAAGGAGCTTTAATAAAAGAAGTTAAAACCATATTTGCTGAAGACTCTATTGTATCTGCTTCACAAGAAGCAGTAGAAGGGTACCAAAACGAAGTGGAAATTTACGATAAAGAAGGAAATAAGCTTTTAGTGCTTTCCCCAAAAAAGAACAATGATCCTAACTCACCTATTAATCATATTCAGATTACAGACTCTAGATATCAAACTAGTAAAGGAATTGGGACAAAAAGCACCTTCAAGGATATAAAGAAACATTATACTATTGACAAGGTAGAGACTACCTTTACTTCGGTAATTATCTTTTTAAAAGATAGTCCTATTTTCATTACAATAGACAAAGACGAATTACCAGAAGATATCCGTTTCGATTTAAATTTAAAAGTAGAAGCCACACAAATACCTGATGATGCCAAAATAAAATTATTTATGGTATCATGGGACGTGGAATAAAATTTAAAACATAAATATGAATCTAAGTTTAGAAAATAAAAACGCATTGGTTTGTGGTAGTACGTCTGGAATTGGAAAAACCATTGCTATTGAACTAGCAAAACAGGGCGCTTCGGTTACTTTACTAGCAAGGAATGAAGAGAAACTAAAAGATGTTTTAAAAAACTTATCGAATTCATCTGCGCAGCATCATGATTATGCTGTCGCAGATTTTCAAAATATAGATGAGGTACATCAGGTAATAAACGAATTGAATAAAAATCGTGATTACCATATTTTAATCAACAATACAGGTGGACCAAAAGGAGGTCCTATCATCCATGCAGAAGCAGAAGAGTTCACCAACGCCTTTAAAATGCATGTAGTTGTAAATCAGCTCATCACACAAACTTTAGTTCCTGGGATGAAAGAAGCTGGATATGGACGAATCATCAATATTATTTCTACATCTGTAAAACAACCGATAGACGGTTTAGGCGTAAGCAACACCATAAGAGGAGCTGTAGGAAGTTGGAGTAAAACTATGGCAAATGAACTAGGACAATTTGGAATTACTGTAAATAATGTACTCCCAGGTTTCACTGCCACACAACGATTGGAATCTATTATAGATGCAAGATCTAAGCGTGAAAATATAAGTAAAGACGAAGTAGCTACCGCAATGAAAAATCAAGTTCCTGCAAGACGCTTTGCAGAACCTGAAGAAGTAGCATATGCTGCAACCTTTTTAGCAAGTCCAGCTGCACAATATATTAATGGAGTAAATCTACCTGTTGACGGCGGACGTACTAAATCACTTTAAAGAATTTAAATATGGAGACGACCAAAAGAAAATTACGTATTAATGGCCACTCCCACCTTCTTCCTTACCCAGAAGATATTCCAGCTTTTATGCGAGAAAAAGAAATATTCTGGGTAGACGAGGACAGGAAATATATGCTTCAAAAAAACTGGAAACGACCGGTTACTGATTCTAGCTTTTTTTTAAATGAAAAGTTAGAATGGATGGAACGATTTGCTATAGATCATGCTGTGATTTTAAACTTATCGCAGTTATATGGTAATGGTTTGCGCGTAGAAGAAATGAGACAAGCCCTTCGTTTTCAAAATGATTTCAATGCAAGAATACAACAAGACAACCCATCTAAATTTACTTGTGGATTTGTAGTACACCCAGGTTTTAGAGATGGCGCTTTATGGGAGATACGTAGATGTGTAGAGGAATTAGGTATGGATTTGCTTTGTTTGCCCACACACTATATGGACACTATAGGAACATGGCGCTGTATTTTTGACAAAGAAAACGAACCAATTTTTGAGCTAGCCAACGAATACAATCTTGCGGTTGAAATCCATCCATACGACGGTGAGAAATTTATAAAATTAGAAAACACTGCTTGGCGTTTCCATTTGATTTGGATGCTAGCGCAATGTGCAGATGCTTATCACTTTTTAACATTAAATGGATATGCAGATAAGTACCCAAATATGCGAGTATGCTTTGCGCATGGTGGACAATTAGCTCAAATGAACTTAGGCAGAAGAATACAAGGATTTGATGGTAGACCCGATTTATTCGAAGGAATGCAACACCCAAGAAAATCTGTTGCACATCCTAATATATTTTTCGATTCATTAGTCCATGACACTGGCTCTTTAAAGCTTTTGATTCATAATCAAACTTCCAAACAAGTTCTTGTAGGGCTAGATGATCCATATCCATTAGGAGAAATGGAAAGCGAGCCACAGTCTTCCTACCCTGGAAAGCTACTAGATTTAGCCATGGAAAGAAACATTATTACAAAAGAGGAATATGACGCCATGTGGGAAGATAATGTAATACAATGGTTGTATGGAAATGATCAAAAAAGTAAAGATGCATTTTACAAAAGAGTACTTTCATGAGTAAAATAGTAAATGAAAAAATAGAAACTTACGCCGAAGTACACTCACAAGCTGAGCCTGAAATTTTACAAGAACTCAATAAAGAGACTTGGAAAAAAATTTGGAACGCTAGCATGATTAGTGGGCATTATCAAGGACGATTATTGAGCTTGATATCAAAGCTTATTCAACCAGAAAATATTCTAGAAATAGGAACTTTTACTGGATACTCGGCGTTATGCCTAGCCGAAGGCATGAAGGATAATGGCCAGCTTCATACCATCGACACCAATGAAGAATTACATGATTTGCAACGTAAGTTTTTTGACGCTTCTGGGCAGGGAAACCAAATCATACAACATACTGGTGATGCTAAAGAGATTATCCCAAATTTGGATAAAGTATTTGATTTAGTATTTATTGATGCAGATAAAAAACATTATCAAACATATGTAGAACTTGTATTACCTAAAATGCGTTCTGGAGGCGTAATACTTAGCGATAATGTGTTATGGAAAGGTAAGGTTGCAGAAGATGATGATGTAAAAGTGGACAAACATACTAAGTCTCTTCGTGCCTTTAATATATTTATGAAGGAACATCCAAAACTAGAAACAGTATTACTACCAATCCGGGATGGATTGACAATAAGCCGAGTAAAATAGTTTAAAATCTAAGCTTCTCTTGTATAAACCGGGGAAGCTTAATTAAATCTTTTTGGTATAACGCATTTGTAAATATTCCTACCAATATTCCCACTCCAGCACCCACAATAATATCACTAGGGTAATGCACGCCAGAAATCATTCTACTTACTGCAAATAAAATAGGCCATATAAAGGTGAGCTGTATCCATTTCACCCTTCTTCTTAATACCAATACAGTAAAAGTAATCAAGGCAAAACTAAAGGATGCGTGACCTGAAAAGAAGCTAAAACTGTCTTTACAAGTCAACACTCTTAACGAAGCTGCCAATTCTTCTACATTGCAAGGTCGTAAACGTTCAAATCCTCTTTTGGTAAGTTCTTTTATGAATAAAGCCAACATTCCAGTACCTCCAAAAAATAAGGTAGCTAGAACAGCTTTTTCACGAGTTAAATGAATAAAAAATAAAATTACGATAAGAATAAATAAAGGAAACCATGTCCAAACACTAGTTACATATAACCAAAACGTATCGGTACTTTCGCTTCCTAAACTATTTATCCATATTAATAAATCTATATCCCAACGAGATAGGGTTTCTTTCATTTATCGTCTTCTTTTTATAGGTCCAGTAAAATCCTCTATCGAATCTTTTACTTCGCTGATTTCTTTGGTTACATCTTTAGTGAAATCTAAATCTACATCCACTTGTTCTTGAACAGTTTTCGTAATTTCAGATTTAATATCATTAGTTGCATTTTTTACTTCCTTTATAGTTTTGGCTAAACCACGAACTATTTCGGGAACTTTATCGGCACCAAAGAATATCAATATAACAAACACTACGACCAAAATCTCTGGGGCGCTGATAAATAGGATGTAATTTGCTTGTATCATGATGCAAATATAATTAATAATAGCTTACCTATATGCTAAAATGTATGCTATCAGAAAAATAGATTTCAAAAATAATAAACTATCCAATATCTAATCCTTTTCTGAAGTAACTAATTCTTTTAGTATTTTTACCTTCAACATAAAACATATTACAATGAAAAACATGCTTGTCGCAAGCACTTCCACTATTCATGGAGGTAGTTATTTAGAATATATTTTACCAACACTTAAAGAACATTTTAAAGGTGTTAAAGAAGTTGTATTCATTCCTTATGCTAGACCTAGCGGAATATCGCATGATGTCTATACTGAAAAAGCCCAAGAAGCATTCTCCAAAATAGGAATCCAACTTAAAGGCTTGCATACATTTAACAACCCACAAAAAGCATTGCAAGAAGCTGAAGGAATTTTTACTGGTGG
>JAJYTI010000066.1 GCA_021793135.1 Bacteroidota bacterium | reverse complement strand
TTTTAAAGATAGATCTATTGGTCTGAACATAGGTTATAATACCATATGCTAGCATAAGTACTCCGCCAAAAATAAATAAAGCGGGATCATCTTTTAATTTTTCTAGAATTTGAGAAGTACTGAAAACTGCGATTATAATAAATATAATATCGGCTAAAAGTGCACCTAAATCAAAGAATAGACCAGCCTTGAATCCTTTGGTAATACTTGTTTCTATAAGTGTAAAAAAAACAGGTCCAAAAGAAAAGGCTAAAATCAATCCATATATTGGTGCATATAGAATTCCACTTCCCATAGTTGTCAAAATTACAACTAATTAATCTAGTGTAAAAGTATTCTTGTGTCCTAACATGGTAAAGTCTAAATGCTTTCGAACTAAATCGGCATTTTTTACTCTTACATATACTTCATCACCCAGTTGGTAAGTATATTTTGTATTTATACCTTCTACTGCAAAATCTTCTTTTTTAAATACATAATGATCTCCAGAAATATCTTGTAATCGCACCATTCCTTCGCACTTATTATCTATAATTTCTACATAGATTCCCCATTCTGTAACTCCAGAAATGACTCCTAAAAATTCTTCATCTTCATGATCCATCATGTATTTTACTTGCATGTATTTTACACTATCTCTCTCTGCATTTACAGCAAGCATTTCCATTTCGCTACAATGTGCAGCCATTTCTTCAATTTCTTCTTCTTTTACACTAGCCCCATTTTCTAAATAATGCATAAGCAATCGATGAGCAATTATATCAGGATAACGACGTATAGGAGAAGTAAAGTGTGAATAATAATCGAAAGCCAATCCATAGTGACCAATATTTTGTGTAGTATAAGCGGCCTTACTCATAGAGCGAATAGTAAGTGTATCGATTAAGTTTTGTTCTTTCTTCCCATGTACATCCTCTAGAAGCTTATTTATAGATTTAGACAATAATCCAGATTCCTGTATGTTGATTTGGTAACCAAAACGTTTAATAATGCTTTGTAAAGCTTCTAATTTATCACTGTTAGGTTTATCGTGAATACGATATATAAAAGTTTTCTTAGGATTTAATTTTGCAACAAATTCGGCTACTCGTCTATTGGTAAGAAGCATAAACTCTTCTATAAGCTTATTAGCATCTTTACTCTCTGTAAAATAAACTCCTGTGGGTTCACTATTTTCATTCAAAATAAATTTCACCTCGATTTTGTCAAAAGAGATTGCCCCTGCGTTCATTCTATCTTTGCGAAGCTTTTTTGCCAATCGATCCATAGATAAAATAGCATTTACAATATCTTTGGATAAAGAATACTCCTTTTGACTTAATGAAATACGTTGTGGTATAATACAATTTTCATTATCGGTGGCATTTTCAATAACATGCTGTGCCTCTTCATATGCCATACGAGCATTACTTCTCGTAACTGTCTTCCCAAACCATTGTTTAACAACTTTAGCATTTTTATCTAGTTCGAATAAGGCAGAGAAAGTGTATTTATCTTCATTTGGTCGTAAAGAGCAAGCGTTATTCGATAATATTTCAGGAAGCATTGGCACTACCCTATCAACTAAATAAACCGATGTAGCTCTTTCAAAAGCTTCCTGATCCAATATAGTTCCTGGCTGCACGTAATGTGACACATCGGCTATATGGACTCCAATTTCTACATTACCATTATCTAAATTTCTAAATGATAAAGCATCGTCAAAGTCTTTTGCATCGGCTGGGTCTATAGTAAAGGTTAGTAAATCTCTTAGATCCTTACGTTTTTTTATTTCCTCTTCTTTAATTCTAGTATCAAGATTATTTGCATAATCTTCTACTTCTTTAGGAAATTCATCGGGTAAACCATATTGTGCAAGAATAGTATGGATTTCTGTATCGTGTTTTCCAGCATATCCTAATACTTTTTGTACCGTACCATATGGCGATTCGCCTTTATCAGGCCAATCGTCCATAGAAACAAGTACTACTTGACCATTTTTTGCATCTTTAATCCGATCTTTAGGTACAAAGATATCGGTATACATATTGTAATTAGTAGTACGCACAAACGCAAAATGATCGTGTAGTTCAATTATTCCTACAAAATCAGTTCGTTTACGTTTAATTATTTCTACTACTTCCCCTTCTCGTTTACCATTATTTCTTCTTCGGAATTGGTATACACGGACGGTATCACCATCAAACGATTTATTTAAATTCTTATTTTTAATTAAGATATCTTCATCCAAATCTTCCACCATTACGTAGCCTTTACCAGAGCTGGTAATATCCATTACTCCGACAAAGTAATCTTTAGAAGGTTTGAATAAATACTTTCCTTTTGAAACTTCATCTATTTGACCAGCTTCTAATAATTCGTAAAGAACTTTTATGATATCTTCTCTTTCACGAGCTTGGGTCATTCCAATACTCGTTCCTATTTGTTTATAATTCTGAGGCGTATTTCCAGCATTGCGTAACGCCGATATAACTTTATTTTTTATTCCTTCACGTCGTCGTTGTTTGAACGACTTTCTATTCTTCGACATAAATGTATTTTAATTATTGTAAATGTAAGCTTTCTTCTTCAGCTACTCGAAGTTTTAACTTTACTATATCGTTAAGTAATTTTCTAAACTAAGCAACATCACTATTACTTTTCCACTTTATCCACATTACTATTCATATTAATTCTTCTTTTAAAAATTTAAATAAAAAAATAGGTATTATGATGGTTTGTGGATAATAGGGATAACTACCTATCTAGAAAATTGTATAATAAGTTATTCTTTATCTGTCCACTTTTTATGCACATTTTGTCTACAGCTTAAGTAATTGATAAATAGTAAACTAATATACTTGTCCACAAACCTTAAATATGCTTATCAACAGCTATGTTAGTATAAGTTTTTTGATGAATTGCTGTTAGTAAACCTGTGAAAGATGTAGATTAAACAAGGATAACTAAATAAGAAAAACATTTTAAAATCATGTTAAAATAACCTATATAGAGAATAAAACTATATAAGACAAATCAAGTTATTGAAAAGCTATCCACACTTATCCACAACTTATACACACAGAAATTTATCGTTTAAATAGACTTTATAAAACCATTATTTAACAGTCTATTTTCTCCTTATAAGTTATAAATATAGATGTCTTTTAGTATTGTGTTTAACTTGATTTTAGAATTTTTAAAATCAAAAAGTAATAGTTTATTGTGTTTTTTTCCTTAATATAATTTCATAATACTAGTGAAGGAAAGCGCTCTTAGAATTGTATATTTGTATAAAAACACACTTATGAAAATAGCAATAGGAAACGATCATGCAGGAACAGAATATAAAAAAAAGGTTGTTGAATTCTTAGAAAAAAATGGGCATGAAGTAATTAATCATGGAACAGATAGTACAGAAAGTGTAGATTATCCAGATTTTATTCATCCAGTAGCAGATGCTGTTTCTCACGGAAAAGTAGATTACGGAATTATTATTTGTGGAAGTGGTAACGGTGCAAATATGACAGCAAATAAACATGAAAAAGTACGTTCTGCTTTATGTTGGAATAAAGAGATTGTAGGATTGGCCAGACAACATAACAATGCTAATATATTAAGTATTCCTGCTAGATTTACTGCGATAGAGCAAGCGGTAGAAATGGTCGAAGTTTTTTTAGCTACTCCATTTGATGGCGGAAGACATGAAAAAAGAGTAAATAAAATAGACTTATAATAAATCCCCTTCTCTTGGCATGAAATTTACTTTTTCACCTTTTAGAGCCTTATCACTTACAGATTTATACTCTATTCTACAGCTTAGAGAGCAGGTATTTATATTAGAACAAACCTGTTTATATAATGATTTGGATGGGAAGGATAATCGAGCTTATCATGCTTTTTTAAAAGAAAATGATACTATAGTAGCTTATGCTAGGTTTTTTCCAAAAGGAGCATTCTATGAAGACTATACTTCTATAGGTAGAGTATTAGTGCATCCTAGTTATAGGAATAAAGGCTTAGCACATAGATTGATACAAGAGGTATTAAAGAAAATAGAAATTGACTTTGAAAAGGCACCTATTAAAATATCTGCTCAAACTTATTTGAAAGCGTATTATGAGCAGTATGGTTTTAAAAAAATAAGTGCGGAATATCTTGAAGATGATATCCCGCACATATTAATGATTAAAGTTTAATGTAGTCTTTTTTTAGATTTAATGAATCTAACATTTCTTCTGTAAATTTATAATGTCCACGTTTTGTAACAACGTTAAAACGCTGCTCTCGCATGTTGCTAATTGTTTCAAAAAATTTCCATTTTGACCTTAGAAGTTCTTCATTATCTGTTTTTAAACTCATATTGAAATAATGCTTCACTCCTGCTCTATTACCAACGATATGTGGGGTGATTACTACATCACTATTCTTTTGGTGATACGATTTTGGGCTTTCGTAACCTTCAATATCTGCTTTGATATCCGTATAACCACGCTCTTCTAAATACTTGATTGACTCCTTGATCAACTCAAGCTTTTCCTGTTGTTCTTTATCTGTATGTACCATAACATGGTATTATACGAATAAGTGAATAGAATAACTACCTATTAAATATTAAAATATTGTTAAGGTTATCTTTTTGGAGCTTTATGGGTTTAAAATCTTATGATATTCTTTTTTATTATTTAGAATATTTTTTGCCATTAATACTGTTTCATTATGATTTACTGCAAAATCAAAAGCTTTTTGTTGGTATAATGTTCTGCGGATAAGAATATCGCTTAAGTCGCTTTCTAATGTTTTTCTATGGGCATCAAGTTTATCGCTTAATCCTTTATCTAATTTTGATTTAAAATCTTTTTCTAAAGATTGTAATGTTTCCAATACACCTTCTTCTTCTGCAACTTCTTCTAGTTTTTTCCATGATTGGTGTGTACTAGAAAGAGGTTCTTTATTTTGAACAAAATGCTTAAAATCGTTCCAATCTTTTTCTGTTAATGAAAAATTATCAATACTAGATATTGTGTTTTGTTGTAAATACTGCGAAGTAAAATCAAATAGATACAACTTGTTTTTTAATTCTTTTACAAAGTCTAAATCTATATTGGTTTCTAAGATTTTATCTGGCAAAATACCTCCACCTCCATATACTTTACGTTTGTTTTTAGTGTAAAATACTTTATTCTTTTCTTGAATATTACGTTTTTCTACTAAATCCGTATCATAATCCATTTTTTGTATACTTCTACCACTAGGTGTAAAGTATCTAGAAATGGTTACTTTAAGTTGAGTACTATAGCTTAGAGGCATTTCACGTTGTACTAATCCTTTTCCAAAACTCCTATTCCCAATTATAACTGCTCTATCTAAATCTTGAAGACTACCAGATACAATTTCACTTGCCGAAGCACTATTCTCGTTAATTAGAATAGCTAATGGTATTTCGGTATCTATAGGTTCTTCTTTAGTTAGGTAATTCGTATTGTACTTTTGTATAACTGATTTAGTATAGGTTATCTGTTGGCCTTTAGCTACAAATAGATTTACAATTTTAATAGATTCATTTAGCAATCCACCTGGATTATTTCTTAGGTCTAAAATTATTTTATCTGCTCCTTGTTGTTTTAGATCTATTAATGCATTTTTGGTTTGTGCTGCTGCTTTTTGATTAAATACTTCTAAAGCTATGTAGCCTATATTATTATCTAGAAGCTTATAATAGGGTACAGCATCTTTTTCTATTCGTTCTCTAGTAAGTATAGTCTTATGTTCGGTACCATCACGTAGATAGGTAATGTCTACTTGACTTCCTATTTCTCCAGACAGTAAACTGTGTTGTAAGTCGGTAGATACTTCAGATATTTGAGTGCCATTTAAAACCGTGATTTCGTCTCCAGCTTTTAATCCTGCTTTTGCGGCAGGAGCATTTTCATAGCATTCTAATAACTTTATTTTATCGCCAGAAAAATGAACAGTCACCCCAATTCCTGCATATTGTCCAGATTGATTAATTCGAGCGTTAATAATCTGTTGTTCGTTTCTATATATGGTATATGGATCCAATTCGGTAAGTACACCTTGTATGGCTTTTTCCATAACTTGTGATGGTACTAGTTCATCTACATAATTGGTGTTAAGTTCTTTATATAAGTCAATAAAAATTTCTATTTGTTTAGAAATCTCAAAGAAATCACGTTTGTAAGTAGTAAAAGAAAAAAAAACTATTGCGATGCATATTATGCCTATTATACTAAGCCAAATTCGTTTCATACAATGGAAAATTTGATAGCGAAAAGATACAAAAATGTTTCTTAGTGCAATCTATTTTTAATTAAAGCTTATTATTTGATTATCAGTTATAAATCAAATATTTCATTTTTTGCTAAATCAATAGTGTAACTCCTATTTTTATACTCAAAAATCAAACAATCTTTTTATACCTTTGCGCTTTATAGTAGAAGAATATGATGCAATCCATGACTGGGTATGGTAAACAGGTTTTACAATTGTCTACCAAAAAAATTACGATAGAAGTTCGTACTTTAAATAGTAAAGGAATAGATATACGTGCAAGAATTCCATCAGCTTATCGCGAGATGGAAATGGAATTCAGAAAGCTTACGGCAGAGAAGTTGCAACGCGGAAAGATTGATTTGAATATCTATTTGGAACATACAGGTGGCGAAACCGCCAATCAAATAAATAAACCCGTTGTAAAGGCTTATTTAAATGAACTAGCCTCTATTTACGATGCTCCAAATTCCGATTTGCTTGCTATTGCTATGCGTTTACCCGACGCTATTTTAACCGATATGCAAGAGATAGATGAAGAAGAAGCAGAAGCAGTAAAAGAAGCTCTTATAGCTACTTTGAAAGAAGTAGAAGCTTTTAGAGAACAAGAAGGAAAGGCATTGGAAAAAGATTTTCGTTTACGAGTAAATAACATCCAAAAGCTATTAGATGAAATCGCTGCTATAGACAAGGAGCGTATGGCTCGCTTGCGTGAGCGTTTGCTTAAAGCAGTAGCCGAATTAAAAGAAAACGTAGATGAAAATCGTTTTGAACAAGAACTTATTTTTTATATCGAACGATATGATATTACCGAAGAAAAAGTTCGTTTACAAAACCACTTAACTTATTTCCAAAAAAACTTAGATACACAGGAATCTAATGGAAAAAAATTGGGATTCATCAGTCAAGAAATAGGAAGAGAAATAAATACCATAGGTTCTAAAGCGAATGATTCACAAATGCAAAAGTTAGTGATTCAGATGAAGGACGAATTGGAAAAAATAAAAGAACAAGCCCTAAACGTAGTATAATGAAAGGAGGAAAACTCATTGTATTTTCGGCACCATCCGGAAGTGGTAAAACCACGATTGTAAGACATTTATTAAAACAAAAAGAACTGAATTTAGAGTTTTCTATTTCAGCTACTTCACGCGAAGCAAGATCCAATGAAGTAGATGGAGAAGATTATTACTTCATTAGTCTAAGGGATTTTAAAGATCATATAAAAAACGATGATTTTTTAGAATGGGAAGAAGTATATCGCGATAACTTTTATGGTACTTTAAAAACCGAAGTAGAGCGCATTTGGGCTATGGGAAAGAATGTTATTTTTGATATTGATGTAGCTGGCGGCTTGCGAATAAAAAGAAAATTCCCTGACAAAACTTTAGCTGTTTTTGTAAAACCTCCAAGTGTAGATGAATTAAAAATTCGACTTAAAAAGCGTAAAACAGAAACCGATGATCGTATAAATATGCGTATTGCTAAGGCTTCTGTAGAACTTGCAACTGCACCACAATTCGACTATATAATTAAAAACTACGAGTTAGATGTAGCCTTAAAGCAGTCTGTAGATTTAGTGGCAGCTTTTTTAGAAGGTGGTCATAAAAATTTACCATGAATAATAAAAAACAAGTAGGCTTATATTTTGGAACCTTCAATCCTATTCACGTAGGACACGTTATTATTGCCAATCACCTAGCTGAATATAGTGATTTAGACGAAGTTTGGTTTATTGTTACTCCTATGAGTCCACATAAAACCAAAGATTCTATTCTAGATAACTTTGATAGGTATGATATGGTAAAGTTGGCTATTGAAGATTTTGATAAACTACGTGTTTCGGATATAGAATTTCATCTACCTAAACCTAATTATACGGTAACCACATTGGTGCATTTAGAGGAAAGACATCCTAATATACAGTTTTCTTTAATCATGGGAGAAGATAACTTAAAGAGCTTGCATCGTTGGCGAAATTTTGAACATTTAATCGATAACTACAATATTTTTGTATATCCACGTATAGCCGAAGGCGATGTAGATGACGACATTCAAAAACAAGTTTTACGTGTTCCACAACCACAAGGTTTTAAAGAGTATAAAGCTAGTATTCAGCTAGTAGATGCTCCTATTGTCGAATTATCTTCTTCTTTTATTCGACAGGCTATAAAAGAAAGAAAAAACGTCCAACCCATGTTAGATAAAAGAGTTTGGGATTGGATACAAGAAAAACAATTCTACATATAAAAATAAAATCGCTTCTAGATACAAGCATCCAGAAGCGATTCTAATTTTAAATAACCAACCGAAAAAACTCCCTTTAAAGTCTATTGACTAATTCAAATCTTTTGAAATTTATTTAAAGACGGTTGTTTTATTATTGTCATGAAAATTAACTTAAAACACAATCACGCAACAAAATCAAAAGAACCTTATTGGGGAATAATCAACTTATATAACGGAGCTATATTTTTAAAATTGTATTATAAGTAGAATAATTATTGTTAAAGTTCTTAAGTTGCCTTTTTTACTTGAATGAAATGTATCTTTTTGCAGTAAAGGGTGGAAAAAATTAAACCAATTGCTTTGTGTTTTTATAGAAAAAAGATAAACTAAAACCCACAATTAGTAAACTGCCAGATACTAAATACACTAAAAACCCTGCATTGGAAGCATGATAATCCTTCATATAAGCTACTAATTGAGGACCTATAATTCCACCTATACTCCAAGCAGTTAATATACTTCCATACATTACTGCCATTAATTTAGAACCATAAGAATCTCTGATTAATGAAGGAATTAATCCAAATCCACCGCCATAACATAGTAGAATAATACATACTAAAACAGAAAAAATTGTAGGTTGCTGTACAAATAGAAGAATGATAAAAACGATTGCTTGCACGAGCAATAATATTCGAAAGGTTTTTAGTCTCCCTATTTTATCTGAGAGCGCTGCCCAAGTAAACCTACCAGCACCATTAAAAACTGAGCTAATCGCAATTAAAGTTGCTCCAGAAGCTGCTAAGGACAGACGTATTTCTGTGGAGGATGTATCTATGCCTTGTGGAAGCTGGTTAAACAGTAAATCTTGTAATAATGGCGATTGAAAAGCGATAAAAACCATTCCCGCTGTAATATTTATTAAAAACATACTCCATAAAACAAGAAATGGTTTTGCAAAAATGTATTGTAATGGTTTATCTGTTATAGTTGTATGTTTTGTGGTAGTTATCTGTTTGGGATCTTCTAAAAACCATGCAAAAAACGGAAGTAAGAAAATAAAAATCACACCGATGTAAAGAAAGGTTTTACTTAAATCTCCATTATTAATAGACATAAAGATTGGAGCTAATATTTTGGACATTACCAAGGCACCAAATCCAAAGCCCATTACAACCAATCCTGTAGCTAAACCTTGGTGTTTTGTAAACCATTTCGATACTGTTGCTACTGGAGTTACATAAGCTAAACCTAGTCCTGTACCCCCTATCAATCCATAGCTTAGATATAATAACCATAAAAGATGATATTCTAATGCCGCTGCCGATAGTATATATCCTAAGGCATATAAAACCCCTCCTATCATTGCTAATTTTTTTGGACCATATTTAGGTAGTTTTAATCCGCCCCATGCTGCTGCCAATCCTAGCATAAAAATAGATAAACTAAAAGCCCAAGCCACTTGTGTATTATTCCATCCTGTATACGCAACAATAGGCGATTGAAAATAACTCCATGCGTAAACGGTTCCAAGTAATAAATGAACCAAAACCCCTGCAAAAGCTATAAACCATTTTTTCATATTATGTATTTATGGAGTTAATCTTTATTACCTAATTTTTGTATTTCATCCGATGGAATAATAGTTTTTTTATAGCCATGATCGGCTATCTTTTGCATTGCATAAGCAATTGTTTGGGCTTTAATACTTTTATATTTCTTAGGAATAATAAAATTGAAAATATTCATTATATGTTTTGCAAAATTCTCTCCTGCTCTATTTTCATTTCGATTTCCTATAATTAAGGATGGTTGTAAAATATAGGTGTTTTCTAACTTTTGTTTTAAAACATCCTCTTGCATTTTTCCTTTCAATCGATTGTAAAACACTTTACTTTTTGCATTAGAT
>JAJYTI010000065.1 GCA_021793135.1 Bacteroidota bacterium | reverse complement strand
ATTCCTTATGCTAGACCTAGCGGAATATCGCATGATGTCTATACTGAAAAAGCCCAAGAAGCATTCTCCAAAATAGGAATCCAACTTAAAGGCTTGCATACATTTAACAACCCACAAAAAGCATTGGAAGAAGCTGAAGGAATTTTTACTGGTGGTGGAAATACTTTTTTATTAGTTAAGATGCTGTATGAACAAGAAGTACTTCAAGCTTTAAGAGATGCTATAAATAGCGGGACTCCCTATCTAGGAACTAGTGCTGGAAGCAATATTTGTGGACAAACCATGCGCACTACCAATGATATGCCTATTGTTTATCCACCAAGTTTTGACACTATTGGTGCATTACCTTTTAATATCAATCCACACTATTTAGATCCAGATATTAACAGCACACATATGGGAGAAACGCGTGAGACAAGAATTAATGAATTCCACAGCCAAAATGCCACTCCAGTAGTAGGACTAAGAGAAGGAAGTTGGTTAGAAGTGAAAGGTAATACTATTATGCTTCGAGGTGAATTAGACGCAAGAATTTTTGAGCAAAATAAAGATGCGGAAGAAGTTCCTACTGGAACCGACCTTAGTAATCTAAGATAAATGAAAAGAAAGGAATTTATAAAAGGGATGTTTCTGGCCGGAGTTGCCATGCATATATCCCCTTTGAGTCTACTTGCAAGTAATCCAAACAATTTTACTCCGTCACAATTGACAGGTAAAGGTGGATTAGATTTAATAGGTGACAATCAACAACTCTTACAAAGAGATGTATGGAATGCTTTTTTAAAAATGAAAAAAGCAGCGATGAGAGACAAAATTAATATACAAGTAGTTTCTGGATTCCGATCATACGATAGACAAAAGCAAATTTACGAAAGTAAGTATGCAAGCTATACACAACAAGGCCTTACGCCTACCCAAAGTATCGCTAAAATTATAGAATATTCTACCATTCCTGGAACTTCTAGACATCATTGGGGAACCGACATGGATATAATAGATGCGAACCAACCGCAGCCGACAAGTGTTCTAGAAGAAGAAAATTATCATGGGAATGGTGTATATACAAAAATGAAAAAGTGGCTTGATGAACATTCAGAATCGTTTGGGTTTTATGAAGTATATACCAACAAAGAAGATAGAAAAGGTTTTAATTATGAGCCTTGGCATTTTAGTTACAAACCCATTTCTGTACTTATGCTAGAAGAGTTTTTATGTTTAGATTTTGAAGAAATCATTGGAAATGAAAAACTATCAGGGCAAACTGTTCTTTCTAATGAATTTATCGAAGCATATTATCAAGAAAACATATTGGATATAAATCCTAAATTACTACCATAAACATATTTGATTAAATTATCTCTAACCCATTGTATTATAAAAAAATGCAATGGGTTAATTAGTAACTAATAATTAGAATTTATACGTAATTCCTAAAAATATATACATTCCTTCCATAGTAGGTTTTAGACTCTTATTAATATCTCTATCTTTTCTAAAACTCATTATACCTTCTACACCTATATTGGCTTGCCAATTGCTATCCATATTCAAAGCTATACCAAAACCTCCTTTCAAATATGCATCCCAACCCTGGGAAGAAACTTTGTCCTTAAAGTTTATAGAACTGCTTGTGCTTTGTAAATGTTTACTCGCAACAATACCAGACTTTATATAAGGCTCAACCAAGCTCCTCTCACCTCCACTCGATAAATTAAAATATCGAGCTATAGTTATAGGTATCTGTAGGTAATTAATTTCTAAAGAGTTATTGATAACAGAGCCCTCTGATATAGAAGCAATATTCGATGAAAACTGATTAAAATTTAAACCAATTTCTAATTGCGAATTTAAATTTCGGCCAAACTTCGATGCAAGCACCAATTCAATGACTTCTGAATTTCCATTCAAGTTTTTGTATTCAAGAGAGTTTATCTTAGTGTTCCCTGTTTTATAATAAAAACTTAAATTTAAATTGGGATTTTTTCTTTCCTGACCTATTGCGAGTATAGGGATTAATAAAAATAATACAAATAGTACTTTTTGAAATAGATAGTTTTTCATTTTGTCTAAATAATTTAAGTTATTAACATGTCTGTATTTATCAAAGTCAAGTGTAAAATCAATAAAAAAACTTAATTATCATTCTTACAAGTTCAAATATAAACTAATTTATTAGTTAGACAACTAATAAATTAGTTAATTAACTTAAAACCTAGTTTGTTTATTATTAACTTTACTATCGTTTTCATATAAAAATCAATTCTATAATTTTACTAGGCTATTCAAAGCATATTTCTCTATTGGCATATACAACGGTAGTAAAGAATTTTATCAATAGCTTACTATTTGCTATTTTACATATATTAAGACTTTTAAAAACACAGATGTTCTTATCTTTGTACTTATGGACAAAAAAACAATATTACTTATCTTAGACGGTTGGGGATGTACAATCGACCCAAAGGTATCGGCCGTAGCGCAAGCAAACACACCTTATATAGATCAATTATTACAAGACTATCCTAATACTACTTTACGTACAGACGGAAGAAATGTAGGTTTACCAGATGGTCAAATGGGTAATAGTGAGGTTGGTCACATGAATTTAGGTGCGGGAAGAATTGTATATCAAGACTTAGCAAAAATAAACATTGCAGTAGAGAATGGAGACATTAGCAAAGAACAAGTGTTAGTAGATGCATTCCAGTATGCTAAGGATAATAATAGGAATCTTCATTTCATAGGTTTATTATCCGATGGAGGTGTACACTCTCACATCAATCATCTAGAAGGTATGCTAAAAGCTGCAAAACAACATGACTTAGAAAATGTGTATGTACATGCTTTTACTGATGGTAGAGATGTAGATCCTAAATCGAGCATTGGTTATATAAATCGTCTTACTGAGTTTATGCAGAAAACTACTGGAAAACTTGCCTCTATCGTTGGTCGATATTATGCTATGGATAGAGATAGACGTTGGGAAAGAATTGCAGAAGCATACCACTTATTAGTAAACGGAAAAGGTAAAACAGCAACTTGTCCTGTTACAGCAATTGAAGAAAGTTATGAAGCTGGTTTTACTGATGAGTTCATAAAACCTATTGTACTAACAGAAAACAATAAACCTATAGCAACTATTCGAGAGAATGATGTAGTTATATTCTTTAATTTCCGTACCGATCGCGGAAGACAATTAACTCAAGCCCTCACTCAAGAAAACTTTGTGGAAAACGGTATGCATACGCTACCCCTTCATTTTATAACACTTACTTCTTACGATGATTCTTTCCAAAATATAGAAGTAGTTTATAGAAAAGAAAATCTTCATAACACATTGGGCGAAGTATTAGAGAAGCACAATAAAACGCAGATTCGTATTGCGGAAACCGAAAAATACCCACATGTAACTTATTTCTTTTCTGGAGGACGAGAAGTTCCATTCAAAGGAGAAAAACGCATCCTATGTCCATCACCAAAAGTAGCAACTTACGATTTGCAACCAGAGATGAGCGCTTATGATATTAGAGACAAAATTGTACCTGAATTAAAAAACAAAACGGCTGACTTTATATGTCTTAACTTTGCAAATCCAGATATGGTAGGACATACAGGAGATTTTAAAGCTGCTATACGTGCTTGCGAAACCGTAGATGCTTGTGTTAGAGATGTTGTAAATCAAGCAAAAGAATCTGGCTACACAAGTATCATCTTGGCCGATCATGGTAATAGTGAAACTATGATGAATTCAGACGGAAGCCCAAATACAGCACATACTACCAATCCTGTTCCACTTATCATTGTCGATGAAGATATTAAAGAAGTGCAACCAGGTATTCTAGGAGATATTGCTCCTACTATATTAAAACTATTAGGTATAGAGCAACCAAAGGAAATGACACAAAAATCACTTATTTAAAAAATTATGAGAATAGTTCCTATCTTGCTACTTGTATTTCTAGGATTTACAGCATGCAATTCCAACAAAACCAATATTAAAACTGTTGATTCGGTTAAAGAAACTAACAGTAAAAAAAGCAATAATGAACTAGATTGGGAAGAACCAGAAATGCTTCTTGGTGACTTTGAACTAGAAGCATTAAAAGAAGCACCATATAATGAATGGTATGATCCTATTTACGAGGAATCTATTATAGAGGAAGAACATATGGACCAGTTAGAAAGCTTATTGACCGATGATATAAAAATCATAGCATATGTTGGCAGCTGGTGTCCAGATACTCAATTTGAATTGCCAAACTTGATTAAAACACTAGATAGAGTAAATTTCAATTATTCAAATTTAGAGTTAATAGGTGTAGACGAAGAATACCAAGCACCTGACGGAAGTAATAAAGATTGGAACATTACGAATGTTCCTACATTCATTTTACTTCAAAATGATAAAGAACTTGGTAGATTTGTAGAATTTCCCGACAAAAGTCTTGCAGAAGATTTTATAAAAATATTAGAAAAGAAAGATTAATCTTTATTAATACAACTACATATGCTAAATAAAACCTACAATATTGCAGTTGATTTTGATGGTACTATAGTAGAAGATGCTTATCCAAAGATTGGTCGTCCAAAACTATTTGCTTTTGAAACCATGAAAATGCTTCAACAGCGCGGGCATAGGCTTATTCTATGGACGTATAGACATGGCGATAGATTACAAGAAGCTGTAGATTTCTGTAAAGAACATGGGATAGAATTTTATGCTGTAAACAAAAGTTTCCCCGAAGAGGAATTTGATGGCAGTGTAAGTAGAAAATTAAATGCCGATTACTTTATTGATGACCGAAATATTGGTGGTTTAGTAGAATGGGGAAAAGTATATCAACTACTTATAGGCGAACGTAAAGAAGAGAAACCAAAGCGTAAAGGTTGGTTTAGACGATAAAATTATTTTTATGATTATAACTAAAACAAAAGAAGAAATAGAATTAATGCGCAAGAGCGCACTTTTAGTATCTAAAACACTTGGAATGCTAGCAAAAGAGATAAAACCAGGAGTTACCTCTCTGCATCTAGACAAGCTAGCAGACGAATATATAAGAGATCACGGAGGTTACCCAGGATTTTTAGGAATGTATGACTTCCCTAACTCTTTATGCATAAGTCCAAATGAGCAAGTAGTTCATGGAATTCCTAACGACACTCCTTATGAAGAAGGTGATATTGTTTCTATTGACTGCGGTGTATATATGAATGGTTTCTATGGTGATCATGCATATACATTTGCGGTTGGTGAAGTATCGGAAGAAGTTGCTAAACTTCTAGAAGTAACTAAAAAATCGCTTTATTTAGGAATAGAACAATTTAAAGAAGGTAACCGAGTGGGTGATGTGGGATATGCCATTCAAAAATATTGCGAAGACCACGGTTATGGAATTGTTCGCGAATTAGTTGGACATGGTGTAGGAAGAGATATGCATGAGGATCCCGAGATTCCTAATTATGGTAGAAGAGGCCGCGGAAAGAAATTTAAAGAAGGAATGGTTATTGCCATTGAACCTATGGTAAATATGGGTACTCGTAGGATCTTACAACTTCCAGATGGATGGACTATCCTTACAGCAGATAGAAAACCAAGTGCGCACTTTGAACATAATGTAGCATTGGTAGATGGCAAGCCCGAATTACTCTCTACATTCTATTATATTTATGAAGCTCTAGGAATAGAAAGCAACGAAGAAGATGCTTTCAGAGCAAAATCCTTAGTACTCTAAACACTCTATATGAGTAATATTTCTAAGTTTATATTAAACACAATACCTAGGCCATTACTGATAAGAATGAGTTATTTTATTCGACCAGTAGTGGCTTTAGCACTTCGTGGGAAAAATTATACCGATCCTATTGACGGAAAAAGCTATCGTAAATTCCTATCCTATGGGTATGGAAAAACACGACCTAATGTTCTAGCTCCAGGCACCTTATCCTTAGAAAGGCATCGACTACTATGGTTATATCTGGAACGTGAAACTGACTTTTTTACCAAAAAAAGAAAAGTTTTACATGTTGCACCAGAGCAAGCTTTTCTTAAACGTTTTCGTGCGTTAAAAAATCTAGATTACACCACCACAGATTTAGAATCGCCTATAGCGGATATAAAAGCCGACTTAACCAATTTACCCTTTGCCGAAAATATATACGATATGATTATTTGCAATCATGTTTTAGAGCATATCGAACAGGATAAAATGGCTATGGCAGAAATTTATAGAGTATTAAAACCAGGGGGAATTGCAATACTTCAAGTTCCATAC
Source organism: Bacteroidota bacterium (assembly GCA_021793135.1). GTDB lineage: Bacteria > Bacteroidota > Bacteroidia > Flavobacteriales > Flavobacteriaceae > JAJYTI01. The sequence continues at coordinate 4,182 of JAJYTI010000065.1, read as the reverse complement.
GATGCAAAAAGAGAGAAAACCTTTAGCGATGATAGTATTGTAGACCCAAAAGAACGAGCCCGCATCTTTGGTCAATATGATCATGTGAGAGTCTATGGTATGGATTACTTCAAAACTTTAGCTAGTATAGGATTCAATGTCATAGCAGAAGATTATACCAAACAGTTAACTCCACTAGAGATTGAGAAGTATCGCTTACCAGCTGGAGAATTAATCCCTATTGCCATAAAACCAGAAAGCTAATCCATCATTCTTAACTTCATTCCAGGAGTAGCATAAGAGCTCTCCGCTCCTTCTGAGTCGAAATAAGTTAAGTAAGCATCAACTTTATCTAGTTTTTCTAATAAAGCTTTAGACTTCTCTATACCTAAAGCCATAAAGGTTGTTGCATATGCATCGGCTAAAGCACAATTTTGGGCTACTACCGTGGCGCTTGTTACATCGGTTCGTTCTGCAGAGCCTGTAATCGGATTTATAGTATGTACATATTGCTTTCCTGTTACCGGATCTTCTCTAAATTTTCTGTAATTTCCTGATGCCGCCATACCAGCATTCTCCAACTTTAAAGTATGCGTATAGCTCCGATTTTCAAGGTCAGATTGAATACCTTCAATACCTACAGTCCATGGTACATCTTTATCTACATTTATACCTTTGGCAAACAGCTCTCCTCCTATTTCTACGAGATAGTTAGATAGGTTGTGCTCCTCTAGTACAGCTGCAACTCTATCAACTCCATATCCTTTAGCAATAGCATTAAAATCAAGATATATTTTAGGGTGTTGTTTGCTAATAGTATTATTACTATTAAAGTGAAGCTTATCAAAGCCTACCATTTCCATGATAGAATCTAATTCATTTTGATTTATAGATTCTAAACCATCTACGTCGCCAAACCCATAAGCATTACGTAGTGCACCGACAGTAGGATCAAAATACCCATTACTATTTTTATATACCTCTTGCGACATAAAGAATACTTCCTTAAAAATATCATCGACTACGATGGTAGTATCTCCAGCATTAAATTTAGAAATCAAACTCTCTGGATCGTAAGTACTAACAGATTTATTAAAAACTTCGATAACCGAATCTATTTCTTCTACTAAAACATTTTCAGAAACATTTCCATGATATATTACAGAATATGTGGTACCAAATGCGTTTCCTCGAATAATTTTATTCTCCTTTCGAGGTGTTTGACATGCTACTAGAGCTAATCCAATTATAATAGTGTATAGTATTCTCATTTGATTTCAATTAAGCCATTATAAACTACTCCATAAGGTTCATCTTTAATAACAGGTTTAGAATAATCAGAGCCATGCCCTAGACCAACTCCTGCATAATATGTACGCGCTTTAAATTTATCAGCATGTGATTTTATGGTCTGCATAAAAACAGGATCATATTCAGTAGGTTCGTCAGGATAATGAACCGCTCGAACAATTATAAAATGTAGTTTTTTATCTTTCAAAGCTACAAATTGTGGATCTTTTTTTAGTTTAGAATTGACTCCTAAAAACTCATATCCTTCTTCTACAAGTTGTTCACCTACAATATTCATTGCTAGGTTATGTAATTCTTGCTCGGTAAGTGCTGCCATATTTTGAGTGTTTACAATGCTTATTAAACAACAAACCGCTAAATCTGCTATCCAGATTAGCGGTTTGTAATATATAGTATTTTGGTTTATTAACTTCCGAAGTCGTCGAAACGAATATTCTCCTCTGGAATTCCGAAGTCAAGTCCCATTTTTTCTACCGCGGCGTTCATCATTGGCGGTCCACAGAAGTATAATTCTATATCTTCTGGAGTTTCATGGTGATTTAAATAGTTATCAATTACTACTTGGTGAATGAACCCAACGAATCCATCTCCTTCTTCATCATTAATATCCTTCTTAACTTTCCAGTTATCCTCTTCTAATGGTTCAGAAAGTGCCATGTAGAATTTGAAATTAGGGAATTCACGCTCTAATTCACGGAAGTGATCAATATAGAACAGTTCTTGACGTGATCTACCACCATACCAATAAGTAACAGTACGACCTGTTTTAAGAGTTTTGAATAAGTGGTATAAGTGTGAACGCATTGGTGCCATTCCAGCTCCACCTCCAACATAAAGCATTTCTGCATCAGAGTGGTTAATAAAGAACTCACCAAATGGTCCAGAAATAGTTACTTTGTCACCTGGCTTACAGTTAAAAATATAAGATGATGCAATACCTGGATTTACATCCATCCATCCATTTTTAGCTCTGTCCCATGGCGGAGTAGCTACACGAACGTTAAGCATAATCTCACGTCCTTCTGCTGGGAATGAAGCCATAGAGTATGCTCTTTCGATTAACTCGTCATTCTTCATCACTAAATCCCACAGTTTAAACTTATCCCATTCTGCTTGGAATTTATCAGGTCTATCGTGCTCTTCAGGGTGCGCTGTAATATCCATTTCTGAATATTTAACTTCTCCTTCTGGAATCTCGATTTGGATATATCCACCAGCTTCGTAGTTCATATCTTCTGGAATTTCAACTACGAATTCTTTAATGAAGCTCGCTACGTTATAGTTACGTACAACGGTTGCTTCCCATTTTTTAATACCGAATACCTCTTCAGGGATTTCGATTTTCATGTCCTGTTTTACACGAACTTGACAAGACATTCTAACGCCTTTTTCTAATTCCTTACGGCTAAAGTGAGGAGTTTCTGTAGGTAGTGCTTCTCCACCTCCTTCTAGTACGATACAGTCACACTGTATACAAGTACCACCTCCACCACAAGCAGACGGTAAAAATATTTTTTCATTCGCCAAGGTGGTCAATAAAGTATCGCCAGAACTAACTTCTAGTTCACGCTCACCATTAATTAAAATCTTAACGGGACCAGATGGAGAAAGTTTTTCTTTTGTAAACAGTAACACTGCAATTAGCAACAACATTAAGATTAATGTAGCCACTACCGTTACAGTTATTACACCTAGAGTACTAACGGCTAATATCATATTATTCTAGTGTTATTGAAGAAACTGTATAAGTTTCGTTATTGTTTGTTTCCTGTTTTTCTTTTGTATCATTTACTGACATCTCAGTAGCAGTTGTATCCTCTTCTTCATCATCTCCACCAGTTAGCATACCACCAAAACTCATAAACCCAATGGCCATTAGTCCAGTAATGATAAACGTAATACCTAAACCACGAAGTGGCGCAGGAACGTTTGAATAGCGTATTTTCTCACGAATTGCAGCAATAGATACAATTGCTATGAACCAACCTAAACCAGAACCAAATCCGTAAGTAGTTGCTAGTCCTATTGTAGCGATATCTCTTGATTGCATAAATAGAGACCCTCCTAAAATAGCACAGTTAACTGCAATTAGTGGTAAGAAAATACCTAATGAGTTATAAAGTGACGGAGAGAATTTCTCTACTATAATCTCTACTAATTGAACCATTGTAGCAATGGTTGCGATAAATAAGATATAGGTTAAGAAACTTAAATCGTAATCTGCATATTCTGGCCCTAACCAAGCTAATGCACCATCACGTAATATATATTGATCTAGCAACCAGTTCATCGGGATAGTAACCAACTGTACGAAAACAACGGCCATTCCTAATCCGAATGCGGTACTAACTTTCTTAGAAACTGCAAGGTATGAACACATTCCTAAGAAATATGCGAACACCATGTTTTCTATGAAAATCGATTTGAAAAGTAATTCTAAATACTCCATTGTATATTGTTTTATTTGCCAATAGTCAGATTAAAATCCAATATCGGTATATTAATCTTCATGTAATTCTTTATTATAGGAACGTTGTACCCAAATAATCAGACCTACTACGATAAGTGCCATTGGAGGCAATACCATAAATCCATTATTTTCATATCCGATTGCATATAAACCGGTTCCGTCTACAGCATTACCAAACACATTGAATCCTAATAGTGTTCCCGAACCAAATAGCTCTCTAAAGAACCCTACAATGATAAGTATAATTCCATATCCTGCTGCGTTACCAATACCATCTAAGAAAGACTCCCATGGCCCGTTACCTAAAGCAAAAGCCTCAAAACGTCCCATAATAATACAGTTGGTAATAATAAGCCCTACAAATACAGATAACTCTTTACTTAACTCATAAGCATATGCTTTAAGCACTTGGTCTACTATAA
>JAJYTI010000064.1 GCA_021793135.1 Bacteroidota bacterium | reverse complement strand
TAATCCTTCTAAGAAAGCTGTTCCGCTATCATCGCCAAAAGATACATAAGCAAATTTCTTATCCTCTAAACCAGTAAACGGCAATGCATCTGCTTTGTTTTTTACGATGGTAATAGCTTCTTCCATCACTTTTTGATACAGAAGCGTATCGGTTAAAGTGTTTAAATCTTCGTATAAACTTTCTCTCTTTACAGGTTGATAATTCTGCAGACCAACTTTATATTTTGCTAATAAAATCTTCTTTACAGAATGGGCAAGTCGCTCCTCTGTTATTGTACCATTCTGACAGGCTTGTAACATTAATGCTTGCGATTCAGGTAAACTCTCTGGGATAAGCAAAATATCGCTTCCAGCTAAAAATGCTTTCAAATCGGCTTCCCCTTTTTTCAATCCTTTGGTGGCGCCTTTCATATTTAACGCATCTGTAAATATCAGGCCTTGAAAACCATAAGTATTTTTTAATAAATCTGTAATGATACGTTTAGACAATGATGCTGGTGTACTATTAGACTCTAATGCAGGTACATTAAGATGAGAAGTCATTACACTACTTGTAACATTCTCTTGCAACAAATGACGATATGGATAAAGCTCGATACTATCTAAGGCTTCGCGAGTTCCTGTTATGGTGGGCAAAGCTAAATGCGAATCCTGGTCGGTATTTCCATGTCCAGGAAAGTGTTTCAAACTACTTAAAGTACCTACACTTTCCATACCACGAGCAAAAGCACGTGCTTTTTGAGTTACTACTTCAGGAATTTCTCCAAAAGAGCGATTACCAATAATTGGATTTCGTGGATTATTATTAATATCTACAGATGGAGCAAAGTTAATATGAACCCCTAATCGCTTGTTATGCTCACCTATACGTGCACCTACTTGCTCAATGAGTTTATCATCTTGAACAGCGCCAAGTGTCATATTCCATGGATAAGCAAAGGTAGAATCTAATCGCATTGCTAATCCCCATTCGGCATCCATACCAATAAGTAAAGGTATTTTGGAAAGTTCTTGATATTCATTATTGAGAATAGCCTGTCTATGTGGACCTCCTTTTGAAAAAATCACTCCACCTATATGATAATCTCTGATATACTCTTTGATTTTGTCTGTAGTAGCTTTAGATGCTTGTGAAAAGACATCTACCATATATAATTGTCCTATGCGCTCTTCCAAACTCATAGAATTATATATACTATCTACCCATTGAATTTGGTTATCGACATCATCAGACGATACTACCAATGGATTTTCAGGTTGTGCTAAAAGTATAGACGAGCACAACACTGCTATAATAAAAGTTAGTTTTTTCAATGCTAAATTATAATTAAGCGTGATGTTATGTATCTATAACACTAGACCAGTCCAAAATAGTATGTACGTACAATAATTCTTCTACATAAATCTACTATGCCAGCTTTCGCTAGCTGGAACTTCCCAATGATTTAGATATTCTCCTTTTGTATTAACGAGATTATTGAACACAATAGTATTGGCAGATACTGCACGGTTTTTAGCCATTTGTCTAAATTCCGTTAATGTTTTGTGTGCGATATATTGACCAGAATAGTAAGTAACATTCATTTTATCCAATAGATCTACATTATAATCTTTTTCTAAAGATTGAATAAATGCAACAGATGCATCAATACTACAACCAGAAGCTTGTATTTCGGTTTGGTCTACTCCTAGAATGATAAATCTATTATATCTTATTTCGAAACCAGCAGATAGACCACTTCCATGCGCAGCCCAATTGGTTACAAATTCTTTAGTTTTTTGTGTGATTTCGGCAACTTCTTCGTCAGAAAGTTTACGATTGGATTGATAAATCCATACTCTTGCATCTTCAGGTAATTCAGAAAACTCTACGTACATAATCTATAAATCCTCAGCGTTTGCAATCATTTCTACAATATCAAGCACCTGCATATCGCCTTCGCGCTTTATGCCTTTTACTCCATCGGTCATCATGGTATTACAGAATGGACAACCTGTAGCAATAATCTCTGCTTCTGTACCTGCCGCTTCTTCTGTGCGCTCTATATTGATTTCTTTATTTCCTGGTTCCGCTTCTTTAAACATCTGTGCTCCTCCTGCTCCACAACATAGGGCATTGGATTTGCATCGACGCATTTCTACAAGTTCTACTTCTAATTTTTTAAGTAAATCTCTCGGAGCTTCATATTCTCCATTAGCACGTCCTAAATAACAAGGATCATGAAATGTTATTCGTTTTCCTTTAAATTTCCCGCCTTCTACTTTTAATCTTCCTTCTTCCATTAAAGTTTTTAAGAACTTTGTATGGTGCATTACCTCATAGTTTCCACCTAAAAGTGGGTATTCGTTTGCAATGGTATTAAAACAGTGTGGACAATGTGTTACTATACGTTGCACCTCATAACCATCCAAGACTTCTATATTGGTCATCGCTTGCATTTGAAACAAGAATTCGTTACCAGCACGTTTTGCGGGATCTCCTGTACAACCTTCCTCCGAACCTAATACAGCAAAAGATACATTTGCTTTATTTAATATTTGCACAAAAGCTTTTGTAATTTTCTTTGCTCTATCGTCGAAACTTCCGGCACAGCCAACCCAAAATAAAATCTCTGGTTTTTCTCCTTTGGCTACAAACTCTGCCATGGTTGGCACATGAAGTGTATTACTCATAGTAATTGTATTTATTTTGAACTATACGCAATAAGCGTATGATGTATCTCTTATTTTATTTTAAAATTATTTTTCGTCTCTCCAGTTTAATCTATCCATTTGGTTATATGGCCATGGAGCTTGATTATTTTCGATGTTTGACATAGCAACGTTCAGCTCGGCTGGTGCAGCTGATTCTTCTAACACCAAATATTGACGCATAGACATAATGATAGACATTGGGTTAATACTTACTGGACATGCTTCAACACAAGCATTACATGTAGTACAAGCCCATAATTCTTCTCTAGATATATAATCGTCTAACAGTTGTTTATCATCTGGTTTAAACTCCCCATTATTAGCATCTATATTCTTCCCTACTTCTTCTAGTCTATCTCTAGTATCCATCATAATCTTTCTAGGCGAAAGCTTTTTACCAGTAATATTTGCTGGACATACGCTAGTACATCTACCACACTCTGTACAAGTATAAGCGTTAAGTAATTGTGCTTGTGTTAAGTCCATTACATCGCTTGCACCAAACTTAGAATCTTCCTCACCTTGATCTTCTGCCGGAGCTGCAAAAGGATCAGCATTTGGATCCATCATCATCTCCACTTCTTTTTTAACCGACTCCAAAATTGGGAATTTCCCTTTTGGGTCTACACTTCCGTAATATACATTTGGGAATGCTAAAATAATATGCAAGTGCTTTGAATAATATAAATAGTTTAAAAATACTAGTACTCCTAAAATATGTAGCCACCAAGCCGATCTCTCGAATATAATTAGTGAAGAGATACTCATATTCTCAAACCATGGCGCTATCATTCCACTTATAGGAAATTTTCCTGCTACATGATAACCTTCTGCTCCTTTTAATTGTAATTGGTAATCCGTAGCATTCATCAGTAAAAACAACACCATCAATACAAATTCGATATAAAGAATAAGATTAGCATCTAACTTAGGCCAACCTTTCATTTCTTTCATTACAAATCGCTTGATGTGAACAATATTCCTACGTGTCCAGAAAAGTGCTACTCCAACGATAACTAATAATGCTAAAATTTCAAACGAAGCAATTAGCACATCATAAAATCCTCCCATAAAAGAGAGAACACGATGCGTACCAAAAACACCATCGATTACTATTTCTAGCATCTCAATGTTGATAATAATAAATCCTACGTAAACAAAAATGTGTAAAATTCCAGGTATTGGTCTTACCACCATTTTAGATTGACCTAGGGCAATGCGAATGGTATTATTCCAACGTTGCTTCTTATTATTAGAAACGTCTACTTTCTTCCCTAGTTTTATATTGCGAATGATTTTTTTACTATTACGAATAAAAAAACCAACACCCGCAACTAAAGCGATGATAAACAGAATATTGGGTATAAATTGCATAATCTCTTCTTATTTATTTTATTCTTCTGGAATATATTCTCTATTCTTTTTTCCGAAAATCGAAAAATGTACGTAACGCTTAGGATGTAATTTTATATCACGCATAAGTTGTTCTAGCTCCTTGGATGCCGACTCTAAATTTAAGTACAGACTATCGTCTTTTAAAAGCTTACCTATACTTCCTTCTCCCGATTCTAAGTTGTTTACAACATTATTTAAACTTGTTATAGTATTCTCTATCTCTGCTACTAATTTATGAGTATCTAATGTGGCAAGTGAATCGGATAGCTTTACAAAGTTATCAGATGCCTTTTCTATGTTTTCAATACTAGTATTGATTTTACTATTATTTACATCTAACAATTTATTTATAGAAGCTGTTGCATCACTTAATGACGTTACCGTGTTATCTATATTCTCAAAAGTGCTTTTTAAGTGATCTCTACTTTTATCATCCAACACTTCGTTTAAATTTCCTACTAAAGTATCTAAGCTCGCAAGCGCACTTCCTAAATCATCTCCTAATGGTAGTACCTTGTCAGAAATAACATCCATCATCCCTTTTTCCATTTTCCCAGATAATGTATCACCACTTTCTGCCCTTGTGGTATTTTCATAATCGGGAACAATAGCCAATGCTTTTCCACCTATCAATCCAGCATTATATAATAAAACAGTACTGGTTTTTGAAAAATAATAATCCTTTTTATCTATAATAAAGCTTACAATTACGTCCGTAGCTTCTGGAGAAATAGTAATATTTCGAACTTTACCAATTTGCAATCCATTTACCGTAACCGCAGCATCTGGAGAAAGTTCCTCTACATTTGGATAATGTACATAAAATATTCGCTCCTTTTTAAAAAGATTTGAACCTTTCAGGTAATTGTAACCTACAATCAAAATAAAACTCGAAACTAATACGAGCAATCCGGTTTTAAATTCTTTAGAAAACTTCAAGGGCTAGACGTTTAAGTTAATTAACAAATTTATAAAAATAAATGTATAAAGCGTCTTTTCTGACTAGTTGGTTTTCACTACATCAATCAAACGCACCTGCTTCCCATTTTTATAAGCTACAATGAAACAATCTGGATAACCATTTTGCTTTGCATTTTTTTGATATTCTTGTGCTTTTTCATAAGTATTTGTTCGTCCATAAAAATACTTATACAATTTTCCCTCTTTCACTCGCTCTACACCATCTAAACCGTTAAAATTATAAGGTTTAGTTTCTAATTCCCTTCCGCTTGCACTTATTTGTATCATAAATTCAACATCACTTGCATTTGCATTATCTTTCACCTCTTGAGAAATCTCTACGGGAATATCTTGATATTCATCTGCATGAAGATCTGGAAGAGCACTACGATATTCTTTTATCGCATTAGCAATCTCTCTAGCCATTTCTGTTTGTCCTTTAACCGAGTTAAGATATGCTCCTTCTGACTGATTGCTTAAAAACCCTACTTCAATTAATATACTAGGCATTACCGTACGAGCCAACACATATAATGGGCTTTGCTTTACACTTCTATCACGTTTTTTTAAATTAGTAGTAATATTGTTCTGAACTAAGCTTGCAAGTTGAATACTTTGATCTAAATACTCTTCTTGTGCAATTGTTAAACCTATTAAGGAAGAAGGAGAGTTAGGATCAAAATTTCCATATACTTCTTTATGATCTTCTTCTAAATATATTACAGAGTTTTCTCGTTTTGCTAATTCTAAATTTTCTTTATTTCTAGTAGACCCTAGTACAAAAGTCTCTACTCCATATGCTTGATTACCTCCTCCTACAGCATTACAGTGTATAGACACAAAAAAATCTGCTCTCGCTTTGTTTGCGATAACGGTTCTATCGTCCAAAGTTTCAAAATCATCGGTTTTTCTTGTGTAGATTATTTTAAACCTAGGATCTTTTTCTAATATCTCTCCTACCTTTAATGTTATACTTAATGCAATATCTTTCTCTATAAATCCATGATGGGAGTTTCCTGTATCATGTCCGCCATGACCAGCATCTAAGACAACAACAAAAGGTTTATTAGCATAAGACATTGAAATGGAGCCTATAACTAATGTTAGTAGTATAAAGAGAGTGTATTTTGCACGATTTAAGTTCATGAGTAATAATGTATTTTAGCGCTTTAATAGCTACAACTGCTTTAAAAAATCAAATATTCAAAAGCCACGACAAAAAATATGTGTAGTTTTGAAGCGCAAATTTTATTCAAATCTACAAAAAATACTCTGGTAACGTTGCAAACAAAAAGGCATTATTTCTTTGCGTGTATACTCTTAGTCAGCCTTGCAGGGCATTGGATTTACGGACAAGGATCTGAGAATCTGTATTCTGCGAAGCCGCATCTTGCATTATCTATGATAAAAGATACTCTTGTAGAATTGGATAGAAATCAACCTCTTGACACTATCTCTAAAGACACTACAAGTGTAGAGATGGAAGAACCCAAAAAAGAAGCTCTCAACGATATAATAGATTATTACGGAAAAGATTATGAGTATTTTGATAGAATAGCTAATCAAGTACATATGTATAACGAAGCCTATATAACCTATGAAGATATGCGCATTGATGCAGGTCATATTATTATGGACCTAGGCAATAATACCGTAAGAGCCAAAGGTATAATTGACACTATAGGGCAATACACACAAAAACCTGTATTTATTCAAGGAGGAAATCAAGTAGAACCAGACTCTATAATATTTAACACCGAAACAAAAAGAGCTTTAATTCACAATTCTCGAACCGAACAAAGTGGATTTAATGTTCTAGCAGAGACTACAAAACGTGAAAACGACTCCGTGATATATGTTGGTAATGTAAAGTTCACCACTTCTACAAATCACGATGACCCAGAATATTATTTCTTAGCAAGGAAAGCGAAATTTGTACCTAAAAAGAAAATAGTAACAGGATTTACAAATATGTATATTGTAGATGTTCCTACTCCAATTGCAATGCCTTTTGGTTATTTTCCATTGACAGAGAACAGAGCATCTGGATTTATCATTCCTTCTATAGGAGACAATAACCGTCGTGGATTCTTTTTCCAAAACGGTGGATATTACTTTGCATTAAGCGATTATTACGATTTAGCAGCAACTGGTGACTATTATACTAATGGGAGTTATGGATTCCGTTTAGAATCCAATTATGCTAAACTCTATAATTTTACTGGAGGATTAAGCTTCAGGTATGAGAACCTAGTAGAAGGAGAACAAGGTTTTCCTGATTACTCACAAAGTATGATTTATAACTTTAGATGGAACCATACTCAGGATCCGAAAGCAAATCCAAACTCTAGATTTTCTGCATCGGTTAACTTAGGTAGTTCTAAATACTTCCAAGAATCTATAAATCAAAATAATAACGCTAGTGCTCTAGTAAACACACTTAGTTCTACTGTTTCATACTCTAAAACTTTCGAGACCGATCCGCAAATCAACCTTACGATTGCGGCTACGCACTCGCAAAACAGTAATACAGAACAGATTAATATGTCTTTACCTAATATTAATGCTAATATTAGTAAAATCTATCCGTTTGCCCCTAAGCATGGTGCAAAACGCGGTATTATCGATAATATAAGTTTAGAGTATAACGTTACGGCCCAAAACTCTATCAATACTGTAGATTCTTTATTCTTTAAAAAGGACATGTTCCGTGACGCAAAAATGGGTGCCAGACATACCATTCCTATCAGTACTAACTTTAAGATTTTCAAACACTTGAGCGCCTCTATCTCATCTAGATTTGAGGAAACATGGGTAGGCAATACTTATCAACAATTTTACGACGAAAACCTAAATAATGGAGAAGGCGGAATTGCTAGAGATACTATTCGTGGATTTGATCGTTTTCATACCTATAATTTCTCTACAAGTTTAGGAACAACAATTTACGGTATGTTCAACTTCAAGCCTGGAAGCAAAGTACAAGCGATACGACACGTAATGCGTCCAAATTTAAGCTACAGTATAAATCCGAGCTTTGATAGGTATTATGAAGAGTTACAAATACAGACTGCCGATCCATTAGTCGCTGCAGAAACTGTAGAATACTCACGTTTTGAAGGTACATTATATGGTGCTCCTGGCAATCAATTTGCATCGAGTATTGGATTTAACATAAGCAATACTTTAGAAGCTAAAGTACGTTCCAAAGACTCCACTCAAAAAGAGCCTAAGAAGGTTAAGATTTTAAACAACTTGAATTTATCCACTTCTTATAATATCGCAGCAGATTCATTAAAGCTTGCACCATTTAGAATAAGCGGGAGTATTCCTATTGTAGACCGTATGGATATTAACTTTAGTGGAGCTCTAGATCCATATGCACTAGACAACAACAACCGCAGAATGGATAAGTTTAATATCGATAATGGCGGAGGACTTTTCCGTTTAACCAATGCAAACATCAGTGTAAACTATTCTTTCTCTAGTAAAGACTTTGAAGGATCTTCTAACGAAGATGGCAATAAATTTGACAGCGAAACATTTAGGAATGGTGGTCGACCAGATGATTTATTTGGAGATACTTCCAGAGAATTTGGAGATTTTGAGGACGAGAATAAAGAGAATGAAAGTAGAGCAAATCGCAGTCCATGGTATAATTATACCGTACCTTGGGATCTAAGACTTGCTTATACCATGACCTACTCTAATATGCGTAGAGAAAATGAAATTTCATCACAATCTCTAATGTTTAGTTCTAATATAGAACTAGCACCCCGTTGGCGAGTGGGTATATCCTCTGGATATGATTTTAAAAACAAAGGTGTTACACTAACGCAATTACGTTTCCAAAGAGATTTAGAAAGCTGGCAAATGAGTTTTAACTGGACCCCCATAGGAAGCATCAACACCTCTTGGTACTTTTTCATAGGTGTAAAAGCCTCTATATTAAGTGATATTAAATACGACAAACGTCGCGAACCAGATAGAAGATTCTAATTTTAAAACTATTATGAAAAAAATCATCAACTCCAAAAATGCTCCCGCTCCTATTGGACCATATAATCAAGCTGTTTTAAAAAATGGTTTTTTATTTACTTCTGGACAAATTGCAATAAATCCAGAATCTGGCAAATTGATTACTAGCGATATTGTTAAGGAGACAACCCAAGTTATGAAAAATGTTGCTGCAGTCTTAGCCGAAGCAGAAATGGATTTCTCTCATGTAATCAAGACGACTATTTTTATTGCCAACATGGAAGACTTTGCCGAGATAAACAAAGTGTACGGAAGTTATTTCGATGAAAAAACCGCCCCTGCTAGAGAGACGGTTGAAGTTGCAAATTTGCCTAAATATGTTAATGTAGAAATTTCGGTTATCGCTGCTAAATAGCGAAATATTAAACTACTTTAATTTAACTAAAGGCTGATTTAATCCGTTTACTACATTTCGGACAATTTGATATTTATCGATACTAGCAAAGAGCTGCGTTAAAGATCTAAATCCATAACTACGAGGATCGAAACTTGGATCTATTTTACGTAATGTAGAACCAATATGTGCTATATAAGTCTCATCTTCTTCATTTGTATTGGTAGAAATTTCGAATGCCTTGTCTAATAGTTTTAATTCTTCAGGCCCCAAACGAGAATCCTTTACTTCTGTTTTATCAGAGGAAGAACCATTCTTTTTATTGCTAGTCTTTTTAGGATTCGATTTAGAAATAGATTTTTCGGTTTTAGGCTGTAAATTCTCACAGAATGTAAATATCTCACAAGATTTTACAAAAGCTGTTGGCGTTTTCCGTTCCCCTATTCCCATTACAAACAATCCTTCTTCCCTAATACGTTTAGCTAAACCAGTATAATCACTGTCGCTAGAAACAATACAAAACCCTTCTACACTCTTTGAATGCAGTATATCCATAGCATCGATAATCATTGCAGAGTCTGTAGAATTTTTTCCTGTTGTATAGGAAAATTTTTGAATAGGATTAATGGAGTATTGATTGATTAACTCTTTCCAACTATTCATCTGAGGGGTAGTCCAATCTCCATAAATACGACGAATAGTAGCTTTACCATATCGCGATACCTCTTCGAGTATTTCTTTTATAAGTTTTGCTTGCGCATTATCACCATCGATAAGCACAGCAACATTAAATTTTGATTTATTATCCATATATTATTATAGTAACTACTATTTATTTTAATTACTTTTAATTTAAGTCGATAATATAGCAAATTACAGAATAATAATTCTAATTATCTACTTTTTTAAGTTATTCAGCTCAATTTTTAGTCAAAAAAACATCGTTTATATTCCATAAATATTCTTGATTTTTCTTCATTAAACCAGCAAAAATATTCGGAAAATAATTTTAACTCAAACTCTACATAAATCGCAGAATCACACTTCTTCAATAAAACAACACGTACTCTTAAATATATCTTATAATGTTTTCATAAAAACCTTAAATATATCTTTACGATAATTTTTTAACATAAAAACAACGTTTTATTTATCTATAAAGAAATTAAAACTATTTACTTAGTACCAAACAAAAAACAAATTATTATGAAAAACC
>JAJYTI010000063.1 GCA_021793135.1 Bacteroidota bacterium | reverse complement strand
ATCTCCTTTATCTTGAATATTTCGAAGAGTTTTTGGGCTTGGATATACTTTTTTACCTTCTTTTTCTAATGTTTCTAAAGCCTCTATATTAACATTTTCAATTTCTATAGTAACTACATCGGCATCTTTTGCAAATTGGTATACAGTATCGTAATCCATTAAATCTCCTTGAACGAATTCATTGCATGCTATTCGGCAAGGTGCTTCATTACTAGGGTCTAAGACTTTTGTGTAGACATCCCATTTGCGGGTTTCGTAGAGTAGCATTTTGCCTAACTGGCCACCCCCTAGGATAGCCAATGAAAAGGAAGTTGAAAAATAGTTTGTCATATTAGATAAGGTACAACAAGTTTGTAATTAGTATATTTGTGTATTGTAACAAAAGTAGATGTTCTATAGCAATCTACAAAAGACAAGTTTGACTACATGAAAAATATAGTATTATTTGGCCCTCCAGGTGCAGGAAAAGGTACACAAGCAGAAATCTTAAAAGAGAAACAAAATCTAGTACATATCTCTACTGGAGATGTGTTTAGAAGAAACATTAAAGGAGGAACAGAGCTAGGAAATTTAGCTAAATCGTATATCGAAAAAGGACATTTGGTTCCAGATGAGGTTACTATTAACATGCTTAAGGATGAAGTAAAGAAAAATCCAGAAGCAAATGGCTTTATCTTTGATGGTTTTCCACGTACAGAAGTACAGGCTGATGCACTTGCAGAGTTTATGGAAGAAATCGATAGCCAGATTGATGCTATGGTTGCTCTAGAGGTAGAAAACGAAGTATTGGTAGAACGCTTGTTAGAAAGAGGAAAGTTTAGTGGTCGTAAGGACGATGCAAACGAAGAAATTATTCGTGAGCGTATTGAAGAGTATTACCGTAAAACCGATACTTTAAAAGACTATTATAAAAAAAGAGATAAATATTTCGGAATAAATGGAGTGGGGTCTATCGAGGAGATATCGGATAGATTAAACACATTAGTCGCTTCTTTATAATAGAATAATTTTCACAAAAAGTTTTTTTATTCTAGTGCAATACTAAAATATAGTTAGCATTGTGCGTAGGAACTTCCTATTGCTTAATTTTGCCATTTAAATAGATAGATTATTTATGCCTAGAGGGAATTTTGTTGATTATATAAAGATTCATATAGCATCTGGTAAAGGTGGTGGTGGAAGTACGCGCTTGCGAAGAGAAAAACACGTGCCTAAGGGAGGACCTGACGGTGGTGATGGCGGACGTGGTGGCCATGTTATTATACGTGCCAATAAAAATTATTGGACATTATTTCATCTTAAGTTTAAACAACACGTTAGAGCTGGACATGGTGGTAATGGTGGAAAACAACGAAGCACCGGCGCTGATGGAGAAGATGTGGTAATCGAAGTTCCATTAGGAACAGTTGTTCGAGATACCGAGACAGACAAAATCTTGTTTGAGCTTACCGAAGATGGAGAAGAGCGTATTGTTGCAGAAGGAGGAAAAGGAGGTTTAGGAAACTATCACTTTAAATCTTCTGTAAGACAAACGCCAAGATATGCACAGCCAGGATTGCCAGGAATAGAAAAGCAGATAACCTTGGAGATGAAGATTCTTGCCGATGTTGGATTGGTAGGATTCCCTAACGCAGGTAAATCTACTTTACTAGCTACTATTACTGCTGCAAAACCTAAAATTGCCGATTATGAGTTTACTACTCTTAAACCAAGTTTGGGAATTGTGGAGTACCGGGACTATAGCACTTTTGTGATGGCCGATATTCCAGGAATTATTGAAGGTGCTGCCGAAGGAAAAGGTTTAGGACATTATTTCTTACGACATATAGAGAGAAATTCTACCTTGTTGTTTCTTATTCCTGCAGACGCAATGGAGCCTGTTAAGCAATACGAAACACTATTAAGTGAATTGGAAAGATACAATCCAGAGTTACTTGATAAGTCTAGAATTATAGCGATTTCTAAATCGGATTTATTAGATAAAGAATTGAAAACCGAAATAAGAGAAGAATTCAAAAAGAATTTACCAGAAATAAATTTACTATTCTTCTCCTCTGCAACCGAAGAAGGTATTGTTGAGCTAAAAGATAGAATTTGGAGTCAAATATCGGAAGATTTAGTTCATCCAAGTGAAAAATAAATAAATTGCCTATATATTTATATATCATTAATACTTAATAAGATACAGTTATGTGGCGTTATACACTTTTGGCTTTTTCTTTGTTTGCCTTATACTCTTGTAAGTCTATAAATATAGATTATGATAGTCAAACAAATTTTTCGCAATATAAAACCTATAATTATTATCCTAAGATGCGTTCAGGCTTAAATGAGCTTAACGATTCTAGGATGCGTCGTGCTGTGGATAATGTTATGAGGGAAAAAGGTTTTTTGAAAAGCAATAACCCAGATGTATATATTAATTATTATACAGAGCAAACTTCTAAGCCTTCCTATAGTTCTTTTGGTGTAGGAATTGGCCAAAGAATTGGTAGAGGTGTAGGAATAGGAGTAAATACTCGAATACCTATAGGTGGTAATACCAAGATTCAGCACATTACATTTGATGTCATTGATAAAGATCAAGATAAACTCATTTGGCAAGGTGCTATGAAGGCTGAAGTTAAAGAAGGTGGTAGTGTTTCAAGTAGAGATGCACAGTATAAAAAGAATGTATCTAAGTTATTACGAAACTTCCCTCCAAAGAAAAAGTAATCCCATTCGTTATCTTAATTCAAGTCAATCATGATTGCACTATCCGTAACGCATCCAGACTATTTTCATCATCCATTAACGATTATAGTCTTTGTGGTAATTATAGTAGGGATGCTTATTTTAGACCTTGGGGTTTTTAATAAAAATCCTCACGAGGTAAGCAATAAAGAAGCTATACTTTGGTCGGTAACTTGGATAGGACTTGCAATGTTGTTCAGTGGTGGGGTTTGGTATTTTTATGGATTCGATGAATTTGCTGATTTTCAATCTGCTTATTGGATTGAAAAAGCACTCTCAGTAGACAATTTATTTGTATTTATATTAGTATTTCAAGCGTTTAAAGTACCTAAGATTTATCAACATAAAGTTTTATTCTGGGGTATCATTGGTGCTATAATAATGCGAGCAATATTTATTTTTGCAGGTGTAAAGCTCATTCAGTTAACTTATCTTCCTGCAACTACATTTAATGGATTTTTTACTAATCCGATTCAAATAAATGTAGTAATGACCTTGTTTGGTATCGGATTACTTATTGCGGCATGGAAGTCAGCTTTTGATTCTAACGACCCGCTAGAGCAAGATAAACAAGCTGTTTCTGATGGATTGGGAGCGCGTATAATGAATAAATTATTCCGTATTTATCCCGAATATGATGAGGGTAAATTTTTTACTGTTAAAAATGGAGTGCGTTATGGTACTCAATTGTTATTAGTAGTTGGAATTATTGAGTTTACAGATTTGATTTTTGCAATAGACTCTATTCCAGCAATTTTTGCAATTACCGATTCTCCATTCATTTTATATTCTTCTAATATTTTTGCGATTTTGGGCCTACGCTCATTATATTTTATATTGGCGAACTTTATTCATCTATTCCACTTCTTAAATTATGGTTTAGCGCTTGTTCTTGGGTTTATAGGAGTCAAAATGATTATAAGCCCTATTTATGAAGTGCAATCTAGCACATCATTGATAGTTATTGGTAGCCTCTTAGGCTTGTCAGTTATTGCTTCATTGATTTTTAAGCAGAAGAATCCAGAACTCCCAATTTCTTAATAAGCTTTTTTGCCAACAAGTTTTCATAGCGCATTATTTGACTTATATTTGAAGTTAAATAAGAAAAAAAAGATTACATGCGAGTACATTTTATTGCCATTGGAGGTAGTGCCATGCATAATTTAGCTTTGGCGTTGCATCAAAACGGAGAAGTAGTAACAGGTAGTGATGATGTTATTTTTGAACCTTCTAAATCTCGTTTAGAAAAAGCAGGACTATTGCCAGAATCTATTGGTTGGAATCCAGATAGAATAACAAAAGATATAGATATGGTAGTCCTGGGGATGCATGCAAAAGCAGATAACTCAGAACTTAAAAAAGCACAAGAGCTTGGCATAAAAGTAGTTTCTTACCCAGAATTCTTATACGAGCATTCTAAAGAGAAAACACGTGTAGTAATTGGAGGTTCGCATGGTAAAACCACTATAACTTCGATGATTCTCCATGTTATGAATTATTGGGATAAAGAAGTGGATTATATGGTAGGAGCACAGCTAGAAGGATTTGATACAATGGTACATCTTACCAATACAAATGACTTTATTGTTCTAGAAGGTGATGAGTATCTTTCTTCTGCAATAGATAGAAGCCCTAAATTTCATTTATATAAGCCTAGTATTGCTTTACTTAGTGGTATAGCTTGGGATCATATCAATGTATTCCCAACTTTCGATTCCTATGTAGAACAGTTTAAAATTTTCTTAGACAAAATTACTCCTGGTGGGGCAATTATTTATAATGCCGAAGATAAGTTGTTAGAAAAAACAGTATTAGCTTCTGAAAATACAATTAAAAAATATCCATATAAAACTCCTCAACACGAGATAAAAGATGGTGTAACATTATTAGACACTCCAGAAGGCTTAATGCCGATGGAAGTATTTGGTAAACATAATTTGCAAAATGTAGAAGGTGCACGTTGGATATGTCAACTTATGGGGATAGATGCCATAGACTTTTATGAAGCAATAGCTAGTTTTACTGGAGCAAGTAAACGTTTGGAGAAAATATGGGAGTCTTCCAATACAAAAGTCTATAAAGATTATGCTCATTCTCCTTCTAAAGTACATGCTACTACCCAAGCTGTAAAAGCACAATATCCAAATAAAAAGCTTGTAGCTTGTTTAGAGCTTCATACCTATAGTAGTTTAACACCAGAATTTTTAGAGCAATATCAAGATACACTTAATGCAGCCGACGAAGCTATTGTGTTCTATTCGCCAGACGCTGTTGCAATAAAGGGACTAGATCCCATTACTCAAGAACAAATCATCAAATCTTTTAACCGAGAGCAATTAACTGTATTTACAGATCCGGCAGATTTGAAAACCTATTTAAAAGATAAGAATTTAGACGACTCGGTACTTTTATTAATGAGTAGTGGTAATTACGGAGGTCTTCCTATAGATCGTATAGAAACTATCTTGTAATCAGAGTTTACGAATTTTATAAGTATCTTTAAAAGGCAGTTATGTAAAATATACTTGTCATGACTACCAGAAAGTTAGATACAATAAAAGATTGGAGCGAAGAAGATAGACCTAGAGAAAAACTATTACAACGCGGTGAAGCTGCATTAACCGATGCTGAATTAATAGCGATTCTATTAGGGTCTGGCAATAGAGAAGAAACAGCTGTAGGCTTAGCCAAACGAATTCTAAGAGATGTCGATGGTTCGTTATCGGCCTTAGCTCGGAAAAGTGTAGTTGAGTTTCAGAAATATCGCGGTGTAGGAACTGCAAAAGCTGTTACACTTATGGCTGCATTAGAATTAGGTAGGAGAAGAAGATTATCACAAGCTAATCTCAAACGTAAAATAAAATCCAGTAAAGATGTTTTTGAACGTATGCAGCCTGTTCTTTCTGATTTATCTCACGAAGAGTTTTGGGTACTTTATTTAAATAATGCAAATGTAGTTTTGCATAGTGAAAAACATACCCAAGGAGGTATAACTGGAACACTAGTCGATAGTAGATTGGTTTTAAAACAAGCCTTGTTATTAGGTGCAGTAGCTTTGATTTTAGTACATAATCATCCTTCTGGGACATTAGTTGCAAGCCAGGCAGATAAAATGCTAACTAAAAAAATGCAAAATGCAGCACAGACTTTAGATATTAAAGTACTTGATCATGTAATTATTACAGAAAAGTCCTACTTTAGCTTTGCCGATGAAAATATGATGTAAACTATGCTTCTAATTTATACGCAAAAAATAACACCACGTATTGATTATATATTTAAACAAATATGTAGCAATATGTTAGGGATAGAAATCAGCTTTACTTCTGAGATTGAAAAGTTTATTTCTCATAATACGCCAAAGATTTCTTATGGTAAGGTTCCGCTTGGTTCTGAATTGTTTTTTGAAGCTAATGGTTTGCTATTAGAACGTAGAATAGAACCCCAGAATATAGAAGTGAGTAAATGGGGGGATACCTATGGTTTTTTTAAAACATCTAATAAAAGCGCTCTTCCTTATGATATTTTTGCGGCAGCGTTTTATTTAATAACTCGTTACGAAGAATATTTACCTTATCGTGCAGATGAAAATGGAGCATTCCCTGTAGATCAAAGTCTTGCTTATGAAAATAACTTTCTACAGCAACCGATTATTGATATTTGGGCAGAAGTATTTTTAAATACCCTATTGGCGACATTTCCCGATATAGAATATAATAAAAACACCTATAAAGTAACCCCATTGATTCAAGCAAAACAGCCATTTGCGTATGCTAATCAAACGGTGGTTAATATGATGATAGGTTATATAAAAGAAATTAGTCATTGGAAGTTAAAAGAAGCAATGACGAGATCGCAAACGCTGTTAGGAATAAAACCAGATCCTTATGATACTTTTTCTTGGATTATTCAAAATGCTAAACTTGCAGAAAAACATTTAATCGTGTTTTTTATGTTAGGTGATACCGAAGAAATCTCATTAAGACAAAATACTAATAGTCCTAAATTTCATCAAAAAATAAAATTTATTGCAGACTACGAAGAAGTGGGGTTAATTTTCTCTAAAGCTGCTCGGTTTGATGACAAAGTAATGAAAGAAGAAAAAAGTAGGATGGAGGCTATAACTCACAGGCCAGTATGTTGTAGTATGTTTGTAGATAATAGTTTAAAACTACCAGAAGTATATAGAGGTTTATTACAATTAGAGATAGAGAAGGATTACTCAATGGTATATAGTAATGCAGTAGGATACAGAGCAGGAACTTGTTCTGAATTTCTGTTTTACGATCTAGAGTATGAAGTAAAAACACCTTTAACTATTGCTCCAATTGCTGCATCTACACAAACAATGAGACAGTATGATACAGATCAAGTCGAGCGAAAAGTACAAGAACTCTATGAGCAAACGGCAAATTTAGGAGGTCAATTAAATTTTCTATTTTCCAATCAGGATTTTAGCTTCATGCATTCTGATAATGCACCATTCTGGAAAAATCTGTTTAAAAATCAATTAAAACTTTAATGGATAATAATATTACCGATCTATTTTTTGATCTAGATCATACACTTTGGGATTTTGATACAAATTCTACTTTAGCTTTTACAAAGGTTTTACAAGATTATAATATCCCAATACATTTAGATGATTTTTTAAGTGTCTTTAGGCCTATTGATAAAGCTTATTGGGACGATTATAGCTATAATAAGGTAAGCATAGAGCAATTAAAATTAGGTCGGTTCTACGATACATTTAAACTCCTATCTACTTCTTTTAATAAGATAGAAATAGAAATGTTTGCAAATAGTTATATGCAAGAGTTGATAGAAAATAATTTGTTATTTGAAGATGCGATTCCAACGTTAGAATATCTACATACCAAATATCGTATGCATATTATAACTAATGGATTTACAGCAGAACAAGCTGTGAAGATTAATCGAAGCGGCCTTACTAACTTTTTTAAAACAGTAACTACATCAGACGAACTTGGAATTAAAAAACCTGATCCAGAAATATTCAATCATGCTATGAATAAAGCAAAAACACAAGCTATAAAGGCTGTAATGATTGGAGACAATTACGATGCAGATATTTTAGGAGCAGAAAATGTAGGAATGAATGTTGTTCACTATGATTATCACAAACAAGAAATTCCTGATAAATATAAGCAGATAAAAACCTTGTCTGAACTTAAAGAATTACTCTAGAAGTTATATTTATCTTTCCAAAGCGACTTTAAGTAAGCTTTTAATTTATTTTCTCTTGGATTGTTTCCAGGCTTATAGAATGTGGTTCCTTTAATTTCATCTGGCATAAATTCGTGTGGAGTGAAATTACCCTCATAGTTATGGGCATATGCATAATTTTCTCCATAACCGAGCTCTTTCATGAGCTTTGTAGGTGCATTCCTAATAGATAGGGGTACAGAAAGATTTCCAGTTTGTTTTACTAAACTTTGTGCTTTGTTTATTGCTTCGTAACTAGCGTTGCTCTTTGCCGAACTAGCTAGGTAAATAACACATTGACTTAGAATAATACGCGATTCAGGATAGCCAATTACATTGACAGCTTGAAAACAGTTGTTAGCGACAAGTAGAGCAGTTGGATTGGCATTTCCTATATCCTCAGACGCTAAAATTAATAATCTACGTGCTATAAATTTTACATCTTCACCACCTTCAATCATTCTTGCAAGCCAATATACCGCTGCATTTGGATCGCTTCCACGAATAGATTTGATGAGTGCAGATGCGATATCATAATGTTGCTCGCCCAATTTGTCATATCTAGCAGTAGTTGTTTGTGCTATAGATTGCACTAACTTATTGGTAATTGTAATTTTATCTCCTTTTTGCGATTGAATAACAACTTCTAATAAGTTTAAAAGTTTTCTAGCATCTCCACCAGAAAGCATTAGTAAGCTATCCGTTTCTTTTAATTCAATTTTCTTTTTACTTAAAACTTCATCTGTAGTTATTGCTCTTTCTATAAGTGCCAATAAATCATCTTTATTGAAAGAGTTTAAAGTATATACCTGACATCGCGACAGCAAAGCAGGAATTACTTCAAAACTTGGGTTTTCTGTTGTTGCACCAATTAGAGTTATCCATCCTTTCTCTACCGCACCTAACAAAGAGTCTTGTTGGGCCTTACTAAATCGGTGAATTTCATCTATAAATAAAATAGGATTTCCGTGAGAAAATAAATTATCACTTTTTTTGGCACGCTCTATGACTTCACGTACAGCAGCAACACCACTGTCGATTGCGCTAAGAGTGTAGAAAGGACGACCAGTTTCTTTAGCAAGAATATTGGCTAGAGTAGTTTTACCAGTGCCTGGTGGTCCCCATAAAATAATACTGGATAAAATTCCTGCATCCAATTGTTTTTTTATGGAACCTTCTGTGCCAATTAAGTGTTGTTGGCTGATATAATCCTCTAGATTTTTAGGTCTAATCCGTTCCGCTAATGGTGTGTTCATAATTACAAAGGTAAAACTATTTGATGAATGGATGATATTATTTTATAATTAGAAAACTTTGTATTTTGTTGTTATACCCGTAAACTATGCATAAAACTCACAACTCAGGAAATCTAAATTTTATAGTGTATCCTCTATACATCGTATTAGTAATGTGGATTGTATTTTGGGCAGAAGTACGATTGGGTTATGGTTTTAATAATTATGGAATTATGCCAGGTGATTTATCTGGTCTTCGTGGAATTTTTTTAGGACCATTCTTGCATGGAAGCTTGAAACATTTATTTAATAATTCGGTACCCATGTTGGTGCTAACTAGTGCATTGTTATACTTCTACCCAAAATATGCTTTTCGAATTTTAATTTTTGGAGCATTGCTAACTGGTTTGGGTACTTGGGTTATCGGTAGACCAGCTTATCATATTGGTGCAAGTGGAGTTGTATATATGCTAGCTGCTTATTTATTATTTCAAGGCTTGTTTAGTAAGAATGTACAGTTGATTAGTATTTCCTTAATCGTAGTCTTTTTTTATGGAAGTTTAATATGGTATTTATTTCCTATCGACCCACAAATTTCATGGGAAGGTCATAGTTCTGGTTTTATTGTAGGTATAATTTTAGCTGTATTGAATTATAAAAACCTTCCTAAAGCTCATAAGAAGTACGATTGGGAAAAAGATGACTATGAGCCTTCAAAAGATGTTTTTATGCAGCATTTCGATTCTAAAGGTAATTTTCATCCTACAGAGCATTGGTATAATATAAAACCTAGTGGAACGAATCACACTGGAGAAAATAATCAACGTGTTGAATATTATTATTATGAAATGCGAAATTCAATTAAGAAAAATTCCGTTGACGAACAATCTCGTAAAGAATAGCACCACAAGCTACAGAAACATTTAGTGAATTTATTTCTCCTAAGAGTGGGAGAGAGGCTCTATCATCTACCTCTTTAAGAACCGACTTAGAAACTCCTTTTCCTTCTGACCCCATTACAATTGCAATAGGTCTGCTAGTATTGGTGTCATAAATAGTTTTCTGTGTATGCTCTGTTGCAGCTATAGTATGCACACCAGAAGCTTTAAAATAGAAAATAGCATCTTTTATATGGTCTACTTTGCATATAGGAACATTGAATATTGCTCCAGCAGATGTTTTTACTGTATCACCAGAAATTGGTGCACCACCTTTCTTTTGAACAATAATTGCATCTACATTGGTACATTCTGCAGTTCGAATAATAGCTCCGAAATTTCTAACATCGGAAAGTTGATCTAAAATTAAGAATATAGGGTTTTCTTTTTTAGATAAGATCTCTTCAATTACTACTTCAAATTCACGAATTTTTATTGGAGATATTTCAGCAACAATTCCTTGGTGATTCCCTCGAATCAATCGATTTAACTTTTCTACTGGAACCTCTTGTATTTGGGTGGCTTTCCCACTTAAAGAATTTAAAATTTCGTCGATTGTAGAATTTTCAATTCCTTTTTGGATATATAGTTTATCTATTTCTTTTCCTGCTTGTATTGCTTCCCAAACCGGGTGAATACCAAAGATTCTTTGTTGCTTATTCATAATGTAATAATATGTTT
>JAJYTI010000062.1 GCA_021793135.1 Bacteroidota bacterium | reverse complement strand
AAATGAATATACGTCATTAACCGATAAGGAAATCGAACAAAAAATAAACATTGCGTATACAGCTTATAAGGAGTGGAGAAAAGTAAGTTTTGACGATAGGGCAGACATACTTTTTAGAGTAGCTGACTTGTTAGAAGAGCGAGCTGAAAAATATGGTAACCTTATTTCTATAGAAATGGGAAAACCAATATCTCAATCTATTTCTGAAGTAAAAAAATGTGCTTTAGTTTGTCGATATTATGCAGAGAATGCGGTTAAGTTTTTAAAACCTAAACCTATAAAAACAGACGCCTATAAATCTTATGTGAGATATGAAGCACAGGGAATCGTTTTGGGCGTAATGCCATGGAATTTTCCGTTTTGGCAGGTGTTTAGATTTTCAGCCCCAGCTATAATGGCAGGAAATGCTGCTGTTTTGAAACATGCCTCCAATGTTATGGGGTGTGCAATTGCTATAGAAGAGGTTTATAAGGACGCAGGATTGCCATCTGGGTTATTTACAAATTTATTAATTCCTAGTAAAGATGTAGAGAAAGTAATTGTTAATCCAAATATTACAGGAGTAGTGCTTACTGGTAGTGAAAAAGCTGGTAGTGCTGTTGCTGCACAAGCTGGTGAGAACCTTAAAAAGAGTGTATTAGAATTAGGTGGTAGTAATGCACTTATTGTTATGGAGGATTGTGATATAGATAGAACTATTGAAGCTTGTATACAAGGTAGATTTTTAAATACTGGACAAAGCTGTATTGCTGGTAAGCGTTTATTGCTTCATGAAAATATAGCCGACAAATTTGTTCCTAAATTATTAGCTCGAGTTAAAGAATTTAAAAGTGGTAATCCCTTAGATCAAGATACTTTTATAGGAGTATTAGCTCGTGAAGATCTTGCAGAAAAATTAGAAGAACAAGTGAATAAGTCTGTCGAAATGGGAGCAAAGGTTTTGATAGGTGGTTTGCGAAAAGGTGCTTATTATGAACCTACAATTTTAGAAGAAGTGCATGAAGATATGCCTGTATGCAAAGAAGAAGTTTTTGGTCCTGTATTACCCATAGTTTTGTTCCGTAATATCCAGGAAGCTATTGAGATTTCTAATAACACCAATTTTGGTTTAGGAGTCTCTATATTTACAAAAGACACGGAGAGCATCGAGAAATATGTAGGAGAATTTGAGGAAGGCTGTGTTTTTATAAATGATTTTGTAAAGAGTGATCCGCATCTCCCTTTTGGTGGTGTTAAACGTAGTGGTTATGGTAGAGAACTTAGTAAAGATGGAATAATGGAGTTTATTAATAAAAAAACAATATTTATAAAGTAAAAATATTTATATATGGAAATTAGATTTCATACGAGAAAGTGGGTTAAGCCAGAGGATTTAAACCCTAATGGAACATTATTTGGTGGTAGATTGCTTGAGTGGATTGATGAAGAAGCAGCATTATATTCTATCATTCAGTTAGAAAACCCTAGAGTAGTTACTAAATTTATTAGTGAGATAAATTTCCAAAGCTCTGCTAAACAAGGAGATATTGTTGAAATAGGGTTGGTTCCAACAAATTTTGGACATACTTCAATAACATTGCATTGTCAAGTAAGAAATAAAATGACTCATGAGACAATTATAACAATAGAGAAAATTATAATGGTTGGATTAGGCGAGAATGGGAAGCCTAAAGCGCATGGTAAGACACAAGTGGAGTACGTTCGTGATAGAATTGCAGGAACAAGAAAAGAATAAAGAAAGCCAGCTAAATAAGCTGGCCTTTTTATAATTATTTGTCTGTTTGTAATTTTCTAATGTCCTGGCCAGATGGGGCTTCGAATATCTCTAGACCAAAGTGAGGTGCAGCAGCTGTAATATGGTCGAATATTAATCCTTGTATTGCTTCATATTCTGCCATAGAAGTACGTTTACTAAAACAATATATTTCTATTGGAACGCCATTTTCTGTTGGAGCTAAACTTCTTACTAAACATGAAAAATTGAAGTTTAAACCTGTTTGTTCTTTTAAATAAGTGTCGATATACTTTTTAAATATCCCAATGTTAGTTTGGTTTCTACCGTTTACAACAACAGATTTATCTGCATTTATTGCTTCGTTAGAGCGATCTATGTCCAGTTGTCTATGATTAATATAGTTTTTTACTCGTTCAATTTTTCTAAGTTGGTCTAAGTCTTTCTCATCCATAAATCGGATGCTGTTTTGTTTTATATAAATAGAACGTTTTATTCTGCGTGCCTGACTATCATAAATTCCACGCCAGTTTTTAAAAGAGTCCGAAATTAGACTATAAGTAGGTATTGTAGTATATGTTTTGTCCCAATTTTCCACTGTTACAGTGGCAAGACTAATATTAATAACATAGCCGTCGGCACCAAATTTGTTAAATTCAATCCAATCACCAATTCGTACAATGTCGTTTACAGAAATTTGAATACTTGCAACAAATCCAAGAATTGTATCTTTAAATATTAATAATAGAACCGCCGACGCAGCTCCTAATCCGGCGAAGGTTACAATGCTTCCGCCTGCTACATAATTGATAATAGCCATTAATCCAATACCCCAAACAAAGATAGAAAGTACCTGTGTATAACTTTGCAGTGGTTTATCTTTGAATTGTGGTAACGAGCGCATAAAGTTTTCTATGCCTTTTAAAATACTTCCAATAAGTAGTATGAATAAAATACCTACTGAAATATTTAAAAGTACAACTAGAAATTTAGAAATAATTGGATAGGGCATAAACAATCTTGCAGTAAGATTCGAGAGAATCAACATGGGGATTAAATATGCTAGATATCTAGAAAAACCAGTGTTCTTTAAATATTTTTGGAAATTTATTTTGTTTGATTTGGATAAGGTTTCAATTATTTTACGAAACAGCTTTAGTAAAATATAGCCAACCAATAATAGGAACACTAGGTAAACAATTAGATTTACTAAAATGTTTATTGCTACAGCAAAATGTTCGGATACACCTACATTTAGCAATGCATTTTTCACCCATTGACTATATGTTTCTAAACTATTTGTAGAGAGAAAAATATTCTTCATAAATAATTTTAAGTGGTATTGGTTAATATATGTTTTACAGAAACGAGTAGGGGAGATAACCTATTTTTGTTTGGCAGGAAGATATTTTCTTTCTGCATAAAAAGGCCCAAAAGGAAGTAATGAACAAATCAATACTATAATTAGAGTTTTGATACTCCAAGCCAATTGCTTAAATAATATAAAAGCGCCAATCACATACGCTATGAATAAAACACCATGAGCCATCCCTAGATATTCTACTAATGTAGGTTTGTCCCAAATATACTTCAATGGCATAGCAACACCAAGAAGTAAAAGATAAGATAAAGCTTCTAGTGTACTTATAGTTCTAAAATATGGTATAGGTAAATGCATGTTTTTAGGCGCAAAGATACGTAAAATAGTAAGGACTAAGTCTTTATTTATTTTGGCTATATCAATAAAGTGTGTTAAAATATAATATAAAAAAAGAGGAACAATATCATGTTCCTCTTTTTCAATTTGAAATATAAATTTGGATTATTGTTCGTCGCTAAGCATTGCTAGGAACTTATCTAAATTTGGTAAAATTACGATTCGAGTACGTCTGTTTTTCGCTCTGCCTTCTACAGAATCGTTAGAAGCGATTGGCATATGGCTACTACGACCAGCAGCAATAAGTTTTTTAGGATCTACATTAAATTCATTTTCTAGCTTTCTAATTACAGCTGTAGAACGTAGTACACTTAATTCCCAGTTATCTCTTACATAAGAATCTGGTTTTACTTTTTGTGCATCAGTATGCCCTTCAATTAAAACTTCCATTGCAGGTTCGCTATTAATTACGTTTGCAAGTCTCTCTAGTAGTGAGTTTGCTTTTGCGCTTACTACAGCACTTCCTGAATTGAATAATAGTTTGTCAGAAACAGAAATCATTACCACTGTTTCATCGATAGAAATCTGGATATCCTCGTTCTCGTCAGAAAAACTATCCAAATCTTTCTTTAAATTATGAGATAAAAGGACATTCATAGAGTCTTTTAATGTCTTTGCATTTCTAAGTTCCTCTTGATCTACATTTTCTAAAGCTTTTCTCATTTTAGCTTTATCCTTTTCAGATACAACAACGCCGTCAATATTATCTAATTTGCTTTCGTTACTATCTGTTAGACCTCTTATTTTTGCATTGTAGTCAGAAACACGTTCTTCAATACTTGCTAGCTTAGCTTCTGCTTCTTCTTTTTCTAGAGTAGTTTTACTTAATGTACTAGAAGTGTTGTTGTATTTATCTTCTAATTCTGTGTACTTTTTTTTAGAAACGCATGATGTGGCTAATACTAAACTTAGCACTACGGGTAATGCAACAATTTTTCTCATTGGTATTTGGTTTAAATGGTTATATAGATGCAAGTAAACCATATTAAGTGCAAAAATATGATAAGAAAGTCATAGAAAATCGTTAATAAATTAAATCTATGATATAAAAAAACTGCTATTACTTCTGTATTTTTCAATGCAATGCACTGATATACGCTGTAATAGCAGCTTTAAATATTGTTTTTATAAAGTCTTAATTTAATAAGACGAAAAAAGCAGGTTTATTCTTATCCAAGATACTTTTTAAGAATATGGCTTTTTGATTGATGACGTAATCGACGAATAGCTTTCTCTCTAATTTGTCTTACACGCTCTCTACTTAAATCAAAAGTATCACCTATTTCTTGTAAAGTCATAGCTGGTTGCCCTCCTAATCCAAAATTTAGTCGAACTACATCTGCTTCACGTGGTGATAGGGTGTCTAGTGCACGATCTATCTCTATACGTAAAGATTCATGAATTAAACTTCTGTCTGGATTTGGACTTTCTGAAGAACTTAATACATCGTATAAGTTATTGTCATTTTCACCTTCTTGGAATGGAGCATCCATCGACAAGCTTCGGTTAGCGTTTTGTAACGATTGTTTTACATTCTCTACAGACATGTCTAGTTCCTGTGCAATTTCTTGCGCAGAAGGTTTACGCTCATGAATTTGTTCTAAGTGAATCGCTGCCTTACGGATTTTGTTGATATCACCAATCTTGTTTAATGGTAAACGCACTACACGAGATTGTTCTGCAATAGCTTGTAATATCGCTTGTCTAATCCACCATACTGCATAAGAAATAAACTTAAAACCTCTAGTTTCATCAAAGCGTTTTGCAGCTTTAACTAAACCTAAGTTACCTTCGTTAATTAAGTCTGGTAAACGTAATCCTTGGTTTTGATATTGTTTAGCTACAGAAATAACAAATCGTAAGTTGGCGCGAGTCAATTTTTCTAATGCACGCTGATCGCCTTCGCGAATACGCTGTGCAAGCTCTACTTCTTCTTCGGCCGTAATCATGTCGATTCGACTTACATCCTGCAGATAACTATTAAGTGATTTCGTTTCCCTGTTGGTAACCTGCTTCGTAATTTTAAGTTGTCTCATATAAAAATCCTAATCTATTTTAATAAACAGTAAAAACAATTAACACAGCATAATACTGATAATTTTGCAAAGATACAAAATATATCAATATTTTAATTAAAGTATGTTGTTTCTAATTTGTTGCTTATTATTAGTCGGTAAGAAATTCTATTACTTACAGAGTATATGAAAATCTATTATAAATAATTATTGGAACAGAATAATTCCAATCTATTAGACGTCAATCTTATTAAACCTTACAATAAAAATTTTAGTTAATTAAAGTAGAGTATAGTTAATGTTTCACGGTAATAAGTGACAAAACTCTTATTTGTCTTCAATATTTTGTACTTTCATACAAAGCAAAGAGATGAAACGTTTTACCTATATATTATGTATAATTTTATTTTTAGAAGTTGAGCAGTTAACGGCTCAAATACCATATCATGCACCAAATCCTTCTAAAAATAGTCCATTAAATTTTGACAATCCTGCCGATATAATTTTATATATTGTTATTCCAGCAATTGCTGTAATTTTGGGATATGTTGCTTGGCGTCGTAAAAAAAAGCGCTGATTATGTATTATGGCAAACTTATTGACTTAAATATTTTAAAAAAATAAATAAACTATGCGTTTTGGATTATTGCTAATTGTGTTATCATTTGTATTTACAGCACATGCACAACCAGATACACGTACTGGGTCTTTTCCGAAGTCAGAAACTAAGAGTAATTCTTTTCCAAATAGTGGATTAGGAGCACGTTCTGCACCAAGTTTAAATATGGGAAGAGAAACACCACTTTTTGAAAGTTCTATTCGATCCTCAGATAAATTTAAAGAGTTAGGAAAAAAGAAAGAAAAAGAAATAGACATCACAAAAGGGGATGGCTTAATGGAATATTCTACAGATTATACTCCTAGAGGCTATGGAAAGAAAGATGAGGGGAAATTACCAGAAGGTCGTAACCAATCTTTTGCAGATATCGTAACAGAACATAATCGACTACATGTATTATATAGAGACCATCAAGTAGTAGATGGAGATAGAATTAGAGTATTAGTAAATGATGAAGTGGTTATTTATGACACGATGCTCGAAGCGCATTTTAAAGGACTTCATTTACCCTTGCAAGTTGGTGTTAATAAAATAGATTTTGTAGCATTAAACCAAGGAGACTCTGGTCCAAATACTGCAGAATTACATGTGTATGATGACGACGGTAACTTAGTTTCTTCTAACGAATGGAATTTGCTTACTGGCTATAAAGCGACCGTTGTAATTATTAAACAGGCGGATGAAGAGGAGGATTCCTTTCATTCAGAAAGTCAAGAAAAAGAGAATAATACTAGTGAAGAAGAAACGAAAGAAAATTAATCGAATTCTTTCTGCAAAATGGTGAGTCCTAATCGAATGATGTGATAGGGGACTTTCTCTTCAAAATAATCAAAATAAGGCTTTAATTTCTCTTCTTTGTTTAGAGAATAATAAGCCTTTTTTATTTGCGAAATTTCATCTTTAGTTATAAAATCTTCTAATGAATTAATCCTATTTTCTAAATAGAGTTTTGCTAAATGTGAATAGATGGTTGTTTCATGAAGTTTACGTGTTAGCGCAATTTCTTGAATAGTTTTGCCTTCTTTATAGAGCAAAAGGGTTTTTTGATAGGTATCGGCCTTTTTTATCTGAGTATAATTCGCAATTTCATAGATAAACCGATCGCCATACACTTCTAATTTTCTTTGTCCTACACCAGATATATTAAGAAAGGCTTCTTCCGTGATGGGTTTTTTTGCTGCCATGTCTTTTAAACTAGCATCATTAAATACTAAATATATGGGGCGTAAATTTTGTTCTTTTGCTATTTCTGCTCGTAGTTTTTTTAATTTTTCGAATAGCTTTTCGTCATAAGAAAGTTCGATAGGCTTTTTAGAGAGTAGGGGAGCTTGTTCTGTTTTCTGCATAGGTTCTGTGACTTTGACTTTTAACCCTTCAAACAAAACTAGCTTAGCTATATGAGTGAGCTCTAAATGATTGTCTTTATGAAAAGCAATAGTACATAAACCTTGATTAATAAATTGAATGATGTAATGTTGCCAATCTCTCCATGACACATCTTTTCCAATTCCATAAGTGCTTAACTGGAGATAATTATTTTCTAATATATGTTGATTTTTAGCGCCTCGTAGAATATCAATAATGGCATGAATTCCTTCATTTTCTTTAACACGATAAATGGTAGATAATGCTTTTTGTGCAAGTACAGTTCCATCTATAAATGAAGGAGGGTTTTGGCATACATCGCAATTATCACAACTGCTTTCACTGATTTCACCAAAGTAATTAAGCAAAATTCGTCTTCTACAACTAGTAGCTTCTGTAAATTGTTTCATTCGTTCCATTTTTGAACGTTGCATTTCTTCATTACTAGATCCTTGCATAAAGCGTTCTAGTTGAATAATATCTCCATAACTATAGAATAGAAGAGCTTCGGCATCATTTCCATCTCTCCCTGCACGCCCAATTTCTTGATAATAACCTTCGATATTCTTTGGCATATTATAGTGAATTACCCAACGTATGTTAGGTTTGTCTATACCCATGCCAAAAGCGGTTGTAGCACATATAATTTTAGTTTTATCCTGAATAAAGTTTTCTTGAATAAACGATCGTTCTTCAGGGTCTAGACCAGCATGATAAGCATCGGCAGAATAGCCAGCATCACTCAATTTTTCGGCTACTTTTTCTGTAGATTTTCTACTTAAACAATATACTATACCGCTATAATCAGGTCTTTTACGAATAAATTTAATGATTTGTTGAATTCGTTTATCCGAAGGCCGAACTTCCATATAAATGTTAGCTCTATCAAAAGATGAAACATATTGTTTAGCGTTCGGAATGTTTAATTGCTCTACAATATCTTGTCTTGTTGCGACATCTGCAGTTGCAGTTAAGGCTATTATTGGAGTATTTGGTAATTGTTTTTTTAAAAAGCCTAAACTTTGATAGGAAGGTCTGAAATCATGTCCCCATGATGAAATACAATGGGCTTCATCTATAGCAACACAATCTATAAATTTGTTGTTTAATAAAAATTGAATGTTTGCTAAGCTTTCTGGAGCAATGTAGAGTAATTTTATTTCATTTTTAGCAACACGTTCTAATATTTCATTTTGTTCTTCGGCCGTTTGGGTGCTATTAAAAAAGTCAGCAGGAATTCCATTTGCTCGTAAGGAATCAACTTGATCTTTCATTAATGCAATCAATGGCGAAATAACCAAAGTAGTCTTTGGTAATATTATAGCAGGTAACTGGTAGCATAAAGATTTTCCGCCACCAGTAGGCATAATAACCAAGGCATCACGTTTATTAATAACATCACGAATTATACTTTCTTGATTATTTCTAAAACTATCGTAGCCAAAATATTTTTTTAATGTAGGGATTAAATCCAATGCCAAATCTGAATGAGGTTTTACTTAAAAAACAAAGATAATCTACATAGAGGGATTTAAAAACTAGTTATTGATTTATAAAACTATCTACTGAGAGATAGTGCTATAATACAATATTTTCTATTTAACATAATATAAATTATAGTTCAAATGTTTATTCTAGAAATAGTGCCCGATATACTTAATATCGTACTGGAATAAAAAATCTAGAGAGAATTTGACGCTATTATGATCTATTGTCTTGTTTTCTTCACAGATTTAAAATATTTAGAAAGAATATCCAATGCTTAAACCAGTTCGAAAATTAATTCTCTTATTTATATTTTTATTGAGAAAACAAATTATATTTGTGTTCCTAACTTATAAAGATTCATTGTGCTAAATATATTTAAACAGAAAGATAAAAAGATTTACTTACGTCGAATGTCGTGAGCATACCTTTTATTATCTAATATAACCAAAGGCTTGTCATCACGACAAGCCTTTTTTTTTTGAATTAAATTGTGAATATGAAAGTATTAAAATTTGGAGGAACCTCGATTGGGACACCGAGCCGTATGCAAAATCTTGTTGACATTGTGGAATCACAACATACAACGAAAACAATTGTTGTGTTATCCGCTATTTCAGGAGTTACTAATAATTTGCAAAATATTGCAGACTTATTGTTAGCTGACCGAAAACAGGAAGCAATAAAACTGATTGATGAACTCCAAATAAAACATTTAGATTATGCAAAGAGTTTATTTTCTAATAAGTCATCAGTTGAAAAAGAAATTAAATTAAGATTTCAAACTTTAAAATGTATTGCAAATCAAGATTTTTGTTCTAATCAAGTAGGAAGTATTCTTGCTTTTGGAGAACTTTTATCCACTATCCTGTTCCATAGGTACTTACAGATTGTCGGAAAAAAAACTACTTTGTTATATGCCCCTGACTTTATGAATATCAATGCAAATCAACAACCAAATATTCAAGAGATTTCTGAGAATTTAATCTATTTATTAAATCAACATACAAAGAGTGAAATAATTGTAACACAGGGTTTTATATGTAAGAATCATCTAAATGAGATTGATAATTTACAACGTGGAGGAAGTGATTACACAGCTTCTCTAATCGGCGCTGCAATCAATGCAGAAGAAATTCAGATCTGGACAGATATTGATGGATTTCACAACAACGATCCACGTTATGTACATAATACAAAACCTATAAAATTTTTAAGCTTCGATGAAGCAGCTGAGTTGGCCTATTTTGGTGCAAAGATTTTACATCCACAAAGTATTCATCCGGCAAAAAAATATAATATTCCTGTAAGATTATTAGACACATTAGCACCAGAATTAGAAGGGACACAGATTTTTTCGAAAAAAAAGAATCAAAGTAGGATTGTTGCTATTGCTGGGAAAGATGGAATTACTGCGATTCGTATTCATTCTTCTAGGATGCTTATGGCTTATGGATTCTTACGTAAAGTTTTTGAAGTTTTTGAAAAATATAGAACACCAATAGATATGATTACAACTTCTGAAGTAGCAGTATCTGTGACTATTGATTCAACAAGATATTTAACTGCTATAATAGATGAGTTACAAAAATATGGACAGGTGCAAATAGATGAAAACCAAAGTATAGTTTGCGTTGTAGGAGATTTCTCAGGAGATGCTAATGGTCAAGCTACAGTGGTTTCCGATGCTTTGAAGCATTTACCTGTCCGAATGATATCCTATGGAGGAAGTGAGCATAATATATCCATGTTATTACCACAAGAACACAAAGTAGAAGCATTACGCTCGTTACATTCAAGATTTTTTTAATGAATACAGAAATTAATATCATGACACATATAGCTATTGAAGAAATAGAAAATTTAAAAACTCCTTTCTATTATTATGATATGCGAAGAT
>JAJYTI010000061.1 GCA_021793135.1 Bacteroidota bacterium | reverse complement strand
GCGATTTTGCCACTTAGAAATACGGTGCTTTTTCCCGGAGTAGTAGTACCAGTAACCGCAGGAAGAGATAAATCTATAAAACTTATTAACGATGCTAATACCAACGGAAAGGTAATAGGTATAGTAGCACAACGAAATCAAGAGGATGAAGATCCGAGTTTTAAAGATTTGCATACTGTAGGAACAGTTGCCAAAATTTTAAAAGTGCTTAAAATGCCAGATGGAAACACTACGGTTATTATCCAAGGTAAAAAGCGTTTTGAGATTGTAGAAGAAGTTAGTGCAGAACCATATTTACGCGCTAGAGTAAAAGAGGCTGCAGAACAAAGAGCAACAGAAGAAGAGCAAGAAGAATTTGAAGCAATAATCGAATCGATTAAAGATGTAGCATTGGAGATTATTAAAAATAATCCCACATTACCTTCAGAATCAGCCTTTGCGATTAAAAATATAGAAAGCAGAAGCTTCTTAATCAATTTTGTGTCTTCTAATCTTGGAATTCCTGTAGAGCAAAAACAGCATCTGTTGGAAATGACTTCTCAAAAAGAGAGGGCATTAGAAACTTTGCGATTGATGAATATCGAATTGCAAAAACTGTCTTTGCGTATGGATATCCAGAGCAAAGTACAACACGATATAAATAAACAGCAAAGAGAGTACTTTTTACATCAGCAAATGAAAACCATCCAAGAGGAGTTGGGTGGTCAATCTTCAGAGGCTGAGGTGGAAGAGATGCGCAAGCTAGCAAAAAATAAAAAGTGGACTAAAGAGGTGGGAGAGCATTTTGAAAAAGAGCTAAACAAACTTCAACGAATGAATCCTCAAGTAGCCGAATACAGTATCCAGAGAAATTATTTGGATTTGATGTTAGAGCTACCATGGAACTCTTTTAGTAAAGATAAATTCGATTTAAAGTCTGCAAGAAAAGTATTGGATAAGGATCATTATGGATTAGATGATGTAAAAGATCGAGTGCTAGAATACTTGGCAGTGCTAAAGCTTCGTAACGATATGAAATCGCCTATTCTTTGTTTATATGGACCTCCTGGAGTAGGTAAAACTTCCCTTGGTCGCTCCATAGCCAATGCTATAGGAAGGAAATATGTGCGTATGTCTTTAGGTGGTATGCGTGACGAGTCGGAAATTCGTGGACATAGAAAAACATATATAGGAGCTATGCCTGGTCGTATTTTGCAAAATATTAAAAAAGCAGAAACAGGTAACCCAGTATTTGTTTTAGATGAGATAGATAAATTAGCAATAGGTAGCCAAGGTGATCCTTCTTCAGCTTTACTAGAAGTGTTGGATCCAGAACAAAACAGTGACTTCCACGATAACTTTTTGGAAGTAGGATATGATTTATCCAATGTAATGTTCATCGCTACTGCTAACAGTCTTTCTACTATTCAACCGGCATTACGCGATAGAATGGAGATTATTCATGTAAATGGATATACTATTGAAGAAAAGGTTGAAATTGCCAAAAGACACTTGTTCCCTAAGCAATTGAAAGAGCACGGAATGAAAGCTACCGACTTGAAGATAAATAAAGCCGCTCTAGAATATATTATAGAAGGGTATACAAGAGAAAGTGGTGTTCGTAATTTAGAACGCCAAATAGCAAAATTGATTCGTCATTTTGCGGTAAAGGTAGCATCTGAGGAAGATTTTGATGAAACGGTAACCAAAGAGGTGGTAGAAGATGTATTAGGAATTCCTAAACTTCTGCGTAACCGATATGAAGGTAACGAAGTAGCAGGGGTTGCAACTGGATTGGCATGGACACAAGTAGGAGGTGATATTCTATATATAGAAACCGCATTATCTAAAGGGAAAGGTAATTTGAGTATTACTGGTAATTTAGGTAAAGTGATGAAAGAATCGGCAACTATAGCTTTAGAATATATTAAAGCGAATGCCGAGGAATTAGGTATAGATCCTAAAACATTAGAGACTTATAACGTGCATATCCACGTGCCAGAAGGTGCTACGCCAAAAGATGGACCAAGCGCTGGAGTTACTATGCTAACAGCTTTAGTGTCTTTATTTACGCAACGGAAGGTTCGCAAGAGCCTTGCTATGACTGGAGAGATAACACTACGAGGTAAAGTGCTTCCAGTAGGAGGAATCAAAGAAAAGATTTTAGCGGCCAAACGTGCTAAGATTAAAAATATCATGCTTTGTGAGGACAACCGAAAAGATATCGAAGAAATTAAACCAGAGTATCTTAAAGGATTAAACTTCGAATATGTTACTCATATGAGCGAAGTTATAGAGTACGCAGTAACAAAACAGAAAGTAAAAGGAGCAAAGAAGATTTAAATCCAAATCCCTTCGTTAATTAACGAAGGGATTTTTTTGTTACTTCTTATTGTAAGCGAACTTAAATTCTATTAGATTTGCTTGTTAAGATATATTTAAGGAAGCTATTATAAGCGATAACACCACCGTTTTATATGCGAAATCAGTTTTTATTCATCTTCTTGTTTTTCATAAGTGTAACTAGTTTTGCACAGGTGGGAGGAAAGCATGTATATAGTTTTCTAAATTTGGCTCATGGACCAAGACAAAGTGCTTTAGGAGGAAAAGTAATTACATTATATGATTACGATCCTACTGCAGCCATCCTTAACCCTGCAAGTATAAATACGGAAATGCATAACCAAGTCTCATTAAACTATACGAGTTATTTTGCCGATGTAAATTATGGGACAGCATCTTACGCATTACAGATTGGCGAAACTGCTCATGTGATTCATGCAGGTGTTAATTATATTAATTATGGAACATTCGATGGGTATGATGCCAACGGAACATTTACAGAAACTTTTTCTGGAGGAGATGTAGCCGTGTCCTTTGGTTATGCATATAATATTCCTAATACAACTATTCATGTAGGAGCAAATGCTAAGTTTATTTCTTCTAAGTTGGAACAATACTCTTCTTTTGGAATAGCTACAGATATAGGGTTTATGTATCTAGCACCAGAATCTAATTTTAG
The DNA here is from genome assembly GCA_021793135.1 of Bacteroidota bacterium. Taxonomy (GTDB): domain Bacteria; phylum Bacteroidota; class Bacteroidia; order Flavobacteriales; family Flavobacteriaceae; genus JAJYTI01. The sequence continues at coordinate 7,971 of JAJYTI010000061.1, read as the reverse complement.
AGTTAGCGCGGTAGCTAGAAATATAGGAACACAACTAAGTCCCTATCACGAAACATATGAATCTTTACCATTCGAAGTTATATTGGGTATTTCCGATCAGTTAGAAAATCTTCCTTTACGCTGGCATATAACTTTAGACAATATGCAAAAGTGGAATATAGGATTCTCTAATCCCAATCGTGCGCAAGTTGATTTAGATGGAACAAGAAAGGAAGAAAGTGTTAATGTAATAAACAACGCACTCCGACATATGATTATAGGCGTAGAATTGTTTCCAGAAAGTATTATAAATTTGCGATTAGGCTATAATTTTCGTCGTGGTGAAGAATTACGTATAGAAGAACAAAGAGCCTTCGCAGGATTGAACGCAGGGTTTGCAATAAAGCTCAATTCTTTCCGAGTAAGCTATGCTTATGCAAAGTACAGTGCTGCAGCAGCTTCTAATTATTTCGGACTTAATATCGATTTTTAAAATTATAATGATGCAACAAATTTGTATAGCTATAGATGGTTACTCCTCTACTGGCAAAAGCACATTGGCAAAACAATTGGCCGAACGTCTTAATTATATTTATGTAGACACAGGTGCTATGTATCGGGCAGTTACTTACTATGCATTGCAAAATGATTTTTTTGATTTTAATGGTGGTCTTATAAAAGAAGATTTGATTAAGGCGCTTCCAGAAATAACCCTCTCTTTTAAATCGGTAAAGAAAAATGCGTTGCCAACCATTCATCTAAATGGTATTTCTGTGGAAGATGAAATCCGAAATATGAAGGTGTCAGAGAAAGTAAGTGTTGTTGCAGCCATTCCAGAAGTTCGTAGGAAATTGGTAGAGCAACAGCAAAAAATGGGAGAATATAAAGGTGTAGTTATGGATGGTCGCGATATCGGTACAGTGGTTTTTCCAGATGCTGAGTTAAAGATTTTCATGACTGCCTCTGCCGAAGTTCGTGCAAAACGACGTTTTGACGAGCTTATTGCTAAAGGGGAGAACGTAACCTTTGGGGAAATTCTCCATAATGTTCAAGAACGTGATCATATTGATTCTACTCGCGAAGATTCTCCATTAATTAAAGCGGATGATGCTATAGAAGTTGACAATTCTCATATGAGTTTAGAAGAGCAATATATTATAGTTAATCGATTAGTACAAGAAGTATTGGTGAAGGGGAGTAAATAAATAACCTCTTCATTCTACTTTATTTACTACTAATAACTCTTCATAAATCATAAAAATATCTAATTTATCCCTTTTACATTTTTTAGAGTAAAACTACCTTTTAATTGTTTGTATAATAATTAATTAGTTTGTATTTTTGCATTCCTAAACTTACAACAAGTCAAACTGGGTTTGGAGATTAAAATTAACAAGTATAATTCTTTCGTTAGTTAGTTGGTAACAGTTTGAGTAACTGCGAAATACAAAACATTTAGCTTTCGGTAATATTTAAATGTAGATCGAAAGTTATTTCAATCATTTTAAGATGGCTGAAGAAACAAAAAAAGCAGAGGAGTTAACGTTAAAAGAGCGTGATCCTCAAAAATTTCTAGAAGAATTCGATTGGCACAATTACGAAGAAGGAATTGACGAGATTGAGGACTCAAGACTAGAAGAGTTTGAAAAATTAGTAGAAGAGAACTTCGTAGATACCTTAGACAATGAAGTTGTAGAAGGTGAAGTGGTACACATGACCGATCGTGAAGCGATTATCGACATCAACGCTAAGAGTGAAGGTGTTATCTCGCTAAACGAATTCCGTTACAACCCAGATTTAAAGGTTGGTGACAAGGTAGATGTGCTTATCGACGTTAGAGAAGACGCTTCTGGACAGCTTATTTTATCGCACCGTAAAGCAAGAGTAATCAAAGCTTGGGAGCGTGTAAATGTAGCGCACGACGAGGGAACTATCGTAAATGGTTACGTGAAGTGCAGAACTAAAGGAGGTATGATTGTAGACGTGTTCGGAATCGAAGCGTTCTTACCTGGTTCTCAAATCGACGTGAAACCTATCCGTGATTACGACGCATACGTAGGTAAAACTATGGAATTCAAAGTGGTTAAAATTAACCATGAGTATAAAAACGTTGTAGTTTCACACAAAGCGCTTATCGAAGCAGATATCGAAGAGCAAAAACGTGAAATCATCGGTCAGTTAGAGAAAGGGCAAGTATTAGAAGGTGTTGTTAAAAACATTACTTCTTACGGTGTATTCGTTGACCTTGGAGGTGTAGACGGATTAGTACACATTACCGATCTTTCTTGGTCTCGTATCAACCACCCGAACGAAATCGTGGAACTTGACCAAACACTGAATGTTGTAATATTAGACTTCGACGAGGACAAGACTCGTATCCAATTAGGATTAAAGCAGCTTAAGCCTCATCCGTGGGATGCTTTAGACGAAAACATTAAAGTTGGAGATAAAGTAAAAGGTAAAGTTGTAGTAATCGCTGATTACGGTGCATTTATCGAAGTAAGCGAAGGAGTAGAAGGACTTATCCACGTAAGTGAAATGTCTTGGTCTACACACCTACGCAGTGCTCAAGATTTCGTGAACGTTGGTGATGAAATCGAAGCAGTGATCTTAACTCTAGACAGAGAAGATAGAAAAATGTCTCTTGGTATCAAGCAATTGACTCCAGACCCATGGACAGATATTACTGCTAAGTACCCAGTAGGTTCTAAACACACTGGTGTCGTTCGTAACTTTACTAACTTTGGGGTATTCGTAGAGCTAGAAGAGGGAATCGATGGATTAATTTACATCAGCGACCTATCTTGGACGAAGAAAATTAAACACCCAAGTGAGTTCACTAATATCGGTGATAAGCTTGACGTAGTAGTACTAGAACTTGATGTAGAAGGACGTAAACTAAGCCTTGGACACAAGCAAACTACAGAAAACCCTTGGGATAAGTACCAAGATGAGTTCGCTGTAGGTACTAAGCACACTGCTACAATTAGCGATATTGTTGATAAAGGTGCTACTATCGAATTTAACGATGACATCACTGCATTTGTACCAAACCGTCATTTAGAGAAAGAAGATGGTTCGAAGTTACAAAAAGGTGAAACTGCAGAAGTACAAATCATAGAGTTCAATAAGGACTTTAAGAAAGTAGTTGCATCACATGCTGCTATCCACAAAGAAGAGGAAGCAAAAATAGTACGTGAAGCTGCTGCTAAACAAGCTGCTGCAGAAGCAGAAGCAAAACCTACACTAGGTGATGCTAACGCTAAACTACAAGAGTTAAAAGATAGAATGGAAGGAAAATAAGATGAAAGTCGAAAGTCTTACAATCAAAATTCTATTTGTTTTGAAATAATAAAAAGCCCTTTTCGTAAGAAGAGGGCTTTTTTTATATCCAATAATTACCAACGTGAATTTACGTCTATAGAAACAACTTTTATTCTATGTTGTTGCGAAATAAAAATTCGTACTTTTGTGAGGCCTAGTTAAGAAGGAAATGTAATATATTATGAGTCAAAAAGTATTATTGAACGAACAAGAGGTTGCAATTACCTTACAACGATTGGCTTGCCAACTTATAGAACGACACGACGATTTTAAAAACACCGTGCTAGTAGGTATCCAGCCACGTGGTGTATATCTTGCTGAAAGATTAAAGTCGATTTTGCAAGAAGATTATGGTATACAAAACTTGTTGTTGGGATATTTAGATATTACTTTTTTTAGAGATGATTTCCGCCGTACTTCTAGGCCTATTGAAGCCAATAAAACAAAAATAGACTTTGTTGTAGAAGATAAAAACGTAGTGTTTATAGACGATGTACTGTATACTGGACGTAGTATTCGTTCTGCTTTGACAGCCATTCAGTCTTTTGGTCGGCCAAATAATATAGAACTACTAACATTAATTGACAGGCGTTTTAGTAGACATTTACCTATCCAACCTGATTATAGAGGAAGACAAGTAGATGCTATCAATAAAGAAAAGGTGAAAGTGAGTTGGAAACAACAAGACGGAAAAGATTCGGTTTATTTAATAGAAGAATAAAAATTTAAACGGAAACAAAACAACGATTATGAATGAGCTTAGTGTATCACACTTACTAGGTATAAAAGATTTGACCGAGGCCGATATCCATTTGATTTTCGAAACGGCAGATCACTTTAAAGAAGTAATAAACCGACCTATAAAAAAAGTTCCAAGCCTTAGAGATATTACTATTGCCAACTTGTTTTTTGAAAATAGTACTCGTACACGCTTGTCATTCGAACTTGCTGAGAAGCGACTATCGGCCGATACGATTAACTTCTCTGCAGCTTCTTCTTCTGTGAATAAAGGAGAAACCTTAGTAGATACTGTTAATAATATTCTAGCAATGAAAGTAGATATGGTGGTAATGCGACATCCAAATCCGGGAGCTGGAGTATTTTTATCTAAGCACGTAAATGCTAAAATCATTAATGCAGGAGACGGAGCACATGAGCATCCTACACAAGCACTCTTAGATGCATATTCTATAAGAGAACGTTTAGGAGATGTGGCTGGTAAAAAAGTGGTGATAGTAGGAGATATTCTTCATTCAAGAGTTGCATTATCCAATATTCTTGCTCTGCAAAAATTAGGAGCCGAAGTTAAGGTATGTGGCCCTAAAACGCTTATTCCTAAACATATAGAGGAGTTAGGAGTAGGAGTAGAGCTTAATTTGATTAAAGCTTTAGAATGGTGTGATGTTGCAAATATGCTTCGTATTCAAAATGAACGAATGGATATTAGTTATTTTCCTTCAACAAGAGAGTATGTAAAACAATACGGACTAAATAAAAAAATATTAAATTCGTTAAGTAAGGAAATAGTCGTAATGCACCCAGGACCAATAAACAGAGGAGTGGAGATTACAAGTGACGTGGCAGATAGTAAGCAGGCCATTATTCTAGATCAAGTAGAAAATGGTGTAGCAGTACGAATGGCCATTATATATTTACTCGCATCAAAAATTAAGAGAAATGAAAATTGAAGAATCAGATAAGCTAGTCATTATTACCCTAAAGGAGAAAAATTTACAAGGTTTTATTACTTCGTTACGTCAAGAAATTACAAATGGTTCTTGTGAAAATAAAAATGTAATTGTCGATTTACTTTCATTAACCAATTTAAAGCTGATAGACTTATCTTTATTCCAAGATCTATCCGATACTTGTTATAATAAAAAATGTTCCTTTGTACTAGTGAATGATGCGGTGAATCATAACGAAATATCCAGTACTATACATGTTACACCTACCTTACAAGAAGCGAAAGATATTATCGAGATGGAAGAGATAGAGCGCGATTTAGGATTCTAATCTCTTTATTATGAAACTTACTATACTCGGTTGCCATGCAGCATCGCTACGTTGGGGAGCATTTCCTACCTCACAAGTTCTAGAGATATCTGGACGCGTGTTTCTTATAGATTGTGGTGAGGCAGCACAAATGCAATTACGCAGGAGTAAGGTTAAGTTTTCTCGTATTAAACAAATTTTTATTTCTCACCTTCATGGCGATCATTATTATGGCCTGATCGGACTTATCTCTACTTTTCAATTACTAGGTCGAGAAACAGAACTAACAATTTATGGACCAAGAGGAATTAAGGATATCATTCTTATTCAATTAGATGCTTCTGAATCTTATATTGGGTATCCGTTGAATTTTGTAGAATTAGATAGCGATAAACCTCAAAAGATTTATGAAGACGAGAAAGTAATGGTAGAAACTATTCCTTTAAAACATCGTATTTATTGTAATGGTTATTTATTTCAAGAAAAACCTGGGCCACGACGTATAAATATTGACAAAGCTAAAGAGGCAGAAATAGATGTAGCTTATTTTAATAAACTTAAGAAAGGCTCTGATGTACCTAATAAGCACGGAAAAATAATTTCGAATGAAGAAGTTACTCTCGAGCCGCACCTACCCAAAAGCTATGCTTTTTGTAGTGATACACAATATTATCCAAAGATTGTAGAGCAGATAAAAAATGTACAAGTGCTATATCATGAAAGTACCTTTTTAAATTCCCATCAATATTTATGTGAGCGAACTATGCATAGTACTGCCAAAGAGGCGGCAGAAATTGCGCAATCGGCGCAAGTACAAACATTAATACTTGGCCACTATTCTGGTCGATATAAAAATCGAGAAGACTTTAGAAAAGAAGCACAAGAAGTTTTTCAGAATACTCTTCTTACCGAAGATGGCAAACAATTTCAATTTTAAGAAATAAAAAAATAACTTTATTTATAAGCAAGACTTTTAAAGCAATTTGAAATGCTGTAAATTGCGTAAAACAGCTTTACAGATATGTCTATAAATATGCAATCTTATCGCAAGTCGTACGAGAAGTCTAGTTTGGACGAGCATGACTTAGCACAAAATCCTATAGATCAATTTCAGAAATGGATAAAAGAAGCCGAAGTATCTAATACAATTGAAGAGGTAAATGCGATGACGCTAACTACTTTAGATACCAACGGTTATCCAAGGCCACGTGTGGTGTTGTTGAAGAAAGTAGATGCAAATGGCTTTTACTTTTATACAAACTATGATAGTAAAAAGGGAAAGGCTATAGAAGCAAATAACAAAGTGTCTATATCTTTTTTTTGGCCTGCATTAGAACGTCAAGTAATTATTTTAGGTACGGCACAAAAGTTATCGAACGAGGAATCCGAAGCTTATTTTCATTCCCGACCTAAAGGAAGCCAAATAGGAGCTATCGTTTCTCCTCAAAGTTCGCCAATTCCAGATCGCGACTATTTAGAGAAGCGATTAGAAGAACTTACAAATGCCTATAAGGATAAAGAAGTAATTCCAAGACCTGCACATTGGGGAGGATATGTTGTACGTCCCTATAGTATTGAATTTTGGCAAGGACGACCAAATAGATTGCATGATAGAGTAGAATACTTACGTGAAGGAGAAACATGGATTAAGCAGCGTTTAGCTCCCTGAGATTTATAAACCAATTCGAATTCCAATATGAAAGAAATTTACTTTTTACGTCATGCTAATGCTCCAGAAGAAATATTTATGGACGATATAGAGCGTCCTATAGGAGTTACTGGTAAAATAGAGGCATCTCGTGTGGCATTTTATGCTAAGGAACATTTAAAAGCACCAGAGGTTTGTTTTGTGAGTCATGCTAAAAGAACACAGCAAACGGCACGTTATTTTAAAGAAGCTTGGGATATAAAAAATGACCGTTATATTCTTAGCACCGATTTGTACGACTTTGATGGCGAAAAAGTGAAAGATTTTATTTATAACCTTTCAGAAGCATGGAGTCGTGTTTTATTAGTAGGGCACAACTTTGCAATAACAGAGCTTGTCAATTATTTTGGCGATAAATCAGTAAATAGCTTACCAACATCTAGCTTGGTTTCCATAGTGTTTGAATGTGAATATTGGCATTCATTAAAAAAAGGAAAAACAACCAATATTATTTTGGCAGATGCTTTAATATAGTTTAAATGAAACAGTTTATAACGCAATCAAAAGACATTTTTTTTAATAGAGAATTAAGTTGGTTACAATTTAATGCTCGTGTTTTACAAGAAGCAGAAGACCCTACTGTACCACTCGTAGAAAGACTTCGATTTTTGGGAATTTTTTCCAATAACTTAGATGAGTTTTTTAAAGTGCGTTATGCTTCTATAAAACGAATTGTAGAAACGGGAAGCCTAGGTGGTAGTATTTTAGGCGATATAGACCCAAAAGCGTTATTAGAGCGTATTACCGATATTGTAATCAATCAGCAATCACATAGTTTGGATATCCTTAGTGATATTCGAAAAGAATTGAGAAAACATGATATCTATATAATCGATGAATCAAAAATAGATGCCTCACAAAGCAAATTTGTAAAGAAATACTTTTTAGATAAGGTACAACCAGCCTTGGTTACTTACATGCTAGATGACTTAGAAACCTTTCCTACACTTAAAGATAGTGCCGCT
>JAJYTI010000060.1 GCA_021793135.1 Bacteroidota bacterium | reverse complement strand
GATTATTATTGTAGAGTTTGATGAAAAAACAGAAATCAACGTTGCCAAACAGCTTATAAAAGACAAAGTAGACCTTGTTAAGGCTGAAACTACATGGCCAACAATGGACAATGGGGCTAAAGTTGAGCCTACGGTATTCGATATGAACATATCGGAAGAATTTCCTATTCTAAACATCAACCTTACAGGAGATTATACTTCAAGACAGCTTAAAATATTTGCAGAACATCTACAAGATGAAGTAGAGCTACTAGCACCAATCAAAGAAGCGAGCATTCGTGGTATAGACGAAGAAGAAGTAGAAGTAGCAATAGATCTTTACAAAATGAGTGCTGCTAAGGTAAGTTTTGAAAATGTGATTCAAGCCATTAGAAACGAGAACAAAACGATATCTGGTGGACATATTAAAAGCAGTGAAATAGAAAAAAACTTACGTATAGTAGGAGAAATAGAAAGTCCAGAGGAGCTTAATAACATTATAGTAAAGCATGATAATGGTACGGTATTTCTACGCGACATAGCAACGATTACTTTCCAAGAAAAAGAAACTACTACTCTAGCGAGAGAAGACGGAAAACCTGTGGTAATGCTAGACGTAAAAAAACGTGCAGGTACAAATATGATTGATGCTGTAGAGCAAATAAAAGAGACCATAGCTCGAGAAGAAGCAAACTTTTTCCCTTCGGATTTAGATATTTCTATCAGTAACGACCAAAGTATTCAAACCGAAAGCCAAGTAGATGATTTAGTTAACAACATCATTTTTGGGGTTATCTTAGTAGTATTAGTACTTATGTTCTTCTTAGGGTTCAAAAATGCACTTTTCGTAGGATTTGCGATTCCTATGTCTATGCTAATGGCATTGGGGATTTTATCTTTTATGGGCTTTACTCTAAACACCATGGTACTTTTCGGATTAGTTATGGGTCTTGGTATGCTGGTAGATAACGGTATTGTTGTTGTAGAAAACATCTATTCCTTAATGCAACAAGGAATGCCTAGAATAAAAGCCTGTAAACAAGGAATGGGAGAAATCGCTTGGCCTATTATTGCCTCTACTGCTACTACGCTTGCAGCTTTCTTCCCATTAGGATTATGGCCAGGAGTATTGGGCGACTTTTTAATATTCTTCCCTATTACTCTATCGGTTGTTTTAGGGTCATCATTATTCGTTGCATTGATTATAAACTCGATGCTTACCTCCAAATTTATGCAAATAGAGGAAAAACGAAGTAGCCGCAAACAACACATCAAGTGGTCACTTATTTTAGGAGCAATTGGGATCATAAGTTTAGTTTTAGGATTTGTATTCGATAGCGGTTTTGCTAGAGCTGTAGGTAATATGAGTATACTAGCAGTTATCTTATTGTGGATTTACAATCTATTCTTACTTCGTGTAATAGATTATTTCCAAAACACCGCTTTAACCATATTAGACAATGCATATGAAAAGCTTTTACGTTTTGCACTTGGTGGCAAACGTTATAATATTTTCATCTTAGGAACTTTTGCTATCCTTATATTGTCTATAGTATTATTTGCCCTTTCTAAACCTAAAGTAGAATTATTCCCAGATAACGAACCAAATCAGATTATCACTTATATAGAATATCCAGAGGGAACTGCTATTGAGAAAACCGATAAGCTAACGAAAGAGCTAGAAGAAAAAATAAGAAAGGTTACCAATGAATACCTAACTGATGACGGAGAAAATTATATGATTGAATCCTTCCTATCGCAAGTAGGTAAAGGATCAAACAACCCAATGTCGGAAGGTGGTGTTACCAATGATATGCCCCACAGAGCAAAAATTACGTTAACTCTACATGAATTCCAAGACCGTCGAGGTAAACGAAGTACTGATTTATTAAACAACATACGAGAAGTTGTAAAAGGGAATCCAGGGGTTTCGATTATTGTAGAAAAAGATATGGTTGGACCTCCAGTTGGATATCCAATCAATATAGAAATCATAGGAGATGACTATGATAACATGCTTGAAGATGCAGAGAATATTCGCGCTAAAATAGAATCGGAAGCCATTGCTGGTATCGAAGACTTAAAGATAGATGTAAATAAATCTAAACCAGAGTATAAGGTAACTATAAATAGACAAACTGCGGGACAACTCGGAATACCTGCTGCATTAGTAGGTCAAACTTTACGTAGAGCTATTTATGGTGAAGAAGCATCGACCTATAAAGTGGACGATAAAGACTATGAAATAAACGTAAGACTAGATAAAGAAAGTCGTTATAATGAAGATCGTTTATTAAATCAACCTATTACCTTACAAAACAATCAAGGGCAAATTATTCAAGTCCCGATTAGTGCGATTAGTAATATCGAACAAACCTCATCTTTCAGCGCTATAAAAAGAAGAGATTTAAAACGTGTAATAAACGTTTACTCTAATGTACTTACAGGTTATAATGCAAATGAGATTATTCAACAAATCGATAGAAGTTTAGAAGGTTATACTTTCTCCGATGGAGTAAGCTACAAATTTACTGGTGAGCAAGAAGAGCAAGAAGATAACATGGACTTCTTAATTCTTGCCTTATTTATCGCAGTTGGAGGTATTACTTTAATTCTTGTAGCACAATTCAACTCCATTTCTAAACCAGCTATTATTGTAACCTCTATACTACTGAGTTTATCTGGAGTATTTATAGGAATGCTAGCCACCAATATGAATTTTATTATTATAATGACTATGATGGGGCTAATTTCCCTAGCTGGTATTGTTGTAAACAATGCAATTATTTTAATTGACTACACCTTAATATTGATGTCTAGATATAAAATAGACCATAAAATGGAGCAAGAAGATTATCTAAGTCCAGGAGAGTATCGTCAATTAATTATTGCAGCAGGTAAATCAAGGTTACGTCCTGTATTACTTACAGCAATAACAACCGTACTAGGATTAATTCCACTTGCAATAGGTTTAAACATAGACTTCTTTGGTCTTTTAACGGATTACAATCCTAATATCTATATGGGAGGAGACAACGTCACCTTCTGGGGACCTCTTGCATGGACTGTAATCTTTGGACTTACATTTGCTACATTCTTAACGTTAATTATTGTACCACTTTTATTTTACGTAATAGAAAAAGGAAAAGTACGTAGAGCACAACGAAAAAGATTGCGTTTAAGAAAGGCTGGAAATTTATAAAAATAGATTCATTTGATTTTATGTACTTTTGCAAAAAAATTATTTGAATCCACAATATAGTTTGCTTTATAAGCAATTCAAGAATATAGAATATGTATAGAACACACACCAATGGCGAACTACGCGCCAGCGACATCGATAAAGAAGTAACATTAAGCGGTTGGGTACAACACGTACGTAACAAAGGTTTTTTGGTTTGGGTAGATTTAAGAGACCGTTATGGTATAACCCAACTTATTTTCGATGGTGAAAGAAGCCCCAAAGAACTTATAGAGAAAGCATCTCATCTAGGACGTGAGTATGTAATACAAGTAAAAGGAAAAGTTATTGAAAGACAATCTAAGAATCCTAATATACCGACTGGTGATATTGAGATTTTAGTTTCAGAACTTAATATTTTAAATGAATCAAAAACTCCTCCATTTACTATTGAAGATAAAACAGATGGTGGAGAAGAGTTACGACTTAAATATCGTTATTTAGATATACGTCGTAATCCTATACGTGAAAATCTTATCTTCCGTCATAAAGTAGCTATGGCGGTTAGAAACTATCTTTCTAACGAAGACTTTATCGAAGTAGAAACCCCGTACTTAATAAAATCCACTCCAGAAGGAGCGCGCGATTTTGTTGTCCCTTCTAGGATGAATAAAGGACAGTTTTATGCTTTACCTCAATCACCACAAACCTTTAAGCAATTGCTTATGGTAGGTGGCATGGACAAATACTTCCAAATTGTACGTTGTTTCCGTGATGAAGATTTACGAGCAGATCGCCAACCTGAATTTACACAGATAGACTGCGAAATGGCTTTTGTAGAACAAGAAGATGTATTAGAGCTTTTCGAAGGACTATTAAAGCATTTATTAGCTGAATTAAAAGGAGTTCATATCGAAGGTAATATTCCTAGAATGACCTACGACGAAGCGATGCAGAAATATGGTAATGACAAACCTGATATTCGCTTCGGAATGGAATTCGGAGAATTGAATGAAGTAGCACAACACAAGGATTTTAATGTATTTAACCAAGCAGAGTTGGTTGCTGGAATTGCTGTGCCAGGTGTAAATAGCTATTCTAGAAAAGATATCGATAAATTAATTGATTGGGTACGTCGTCCACAAGTAGGCGCAAAAGGAATGGTATACGTTCGTTGTAATGATGATGGTACTTTCCGTTCTTCTGTAGACAAGTTCTATGATCAAGAAGATCTAGCTAAATGGGCTGAAATTACTGGAGCAAAACCAGGAGATTTAATCTGTGTGCTGTCAGGTAACAAAAATGAAGTACGTAGCCAATTAAGTGCTTTACGTATGGAAATGGCTGAACGACTAGGACTACGTAATCCAGAGGAATTTGCACCTCTTTGGGTAATAGACTTCCCTCTATTAGAATGGGATGAAGATACCCAAAGATATTATGCTATGCATCACCCTTTCACTGCTCCTAAAAAAGGACAACTAGAATTGCTAGATACTAAACCAGGCGAAGTAAAGGCAAACGCATACGATTTAGTACTTAACGGAAATGAAATTGGTGGTGGTTCTATTCGTATTCACGATACACAAATGCAAGACACCATGTTCAAGCATTTAGGATTTACACCTGAAGAAGCTAAAAAACAATTTGGTTTCTTGTTAGAAGCTTTCCAATATGGAGCACCTCCACACGCAGGAATTGCATTTGGTATGGATCGACTTACCTCAATTTTAGGTGGAGAAGAAACCATAAGAGAATTTATTGCTTTCCCTAAGAACAATATGGGACGTGATTTAATGATTGATGCACCAGCTACTATAGACCTAGCACAACTTCAAGAGTTAAGCTTAAAAGTAGATATTAAAGAAAAATAACCGAACACGTTCTACTATGCGTATTTTCATAAATATTTTATCCTTACTCATTTTAATAGGAATGATTGTAGGCTTTATAATTAAGTCTAACAATCCAACTATTGGAGATAGAGTTATAGGAATATCTATCCTAGCTGGAGCGTTTATTTTAATGCCAGCATTTATTATCTATAGATCTAGAGGAAAAAAGTTTAAGGATTATATGCTAACTAATGAGAACCTCCAAAAAATGAAAGATTTTCAAAAAGAACGTTCAGAAAATAGAAGAAGAAATAATAATTAAAAAGATTTTTGTCATTTATGCTTGTTAGGAAGAAATTTAAAGTACCTTTACATCTTTAAAATAACATTACATAATTACAATGAAAGGAACAGTTAAATTTTTCAACGAGTCTAAAGGGTATGGATTTATTACCGATGACGAATCAGGAAGAGACATCTTCGTACACGTTACTGGTTTAGACGGCGAAACAATCGCAGAAGGTGATGAAGTTACCTATGAGATTGAAGAAGGGAGAAAAGGCCCAGTAGCAGCTCAAGTACGCGTAGCTTACGAATAAGACAGAAACAACAATTTTTTATATATAATAGGAATTGTAAAAGCCCTGCTAAGTTTAGCAGGGCTTTTTTTATTTTGACTTTTTTATAACAAAATCTAGGTTCCTATTTATGTACTAGGTAGAATTTTAGTATACTATTTATAAAGTACCTATTGCACTGACTATTCCAGATTATTTGCTAATAAATAAAATGTTTTGCTTTCAGGATTATACGCCATAGTATTATTACACATAGTAGCACAGCCCCCTTCATCTAAACACTTTGCTATTAATTTCCCGCATGAAAATTTACCATTACAAGACTCTTCCCAACTATCCTCTCCTAGGTCACAGACTACTTGATAATCTTTTATTTCTTTATTTATTTCTTTATTACCTTTTGTTTCTATATTTGGCTTAAAATCTAAAACAAAAAAATCTGGTTCCTTTTCTTCAATACTTAAAAGCTTAAATGTCTTCTCCGCTGAATTCCACTCATAGTTAATATAAATCAAGTTTTCCTCATCAAGTTGAATATCCATTTCAGAAATTTTCTCGAAGAACTCTTCATAAGACATGGCATTCCATACCATTGATTCTAAACTCTCTTCTTCCACATTAAGAATAGAATCCCCTTCTTTAGTACATGCTATTATTGCAGTCATTAAAATTAGCATTGCAACAACAAATAAATAAATTCGTTTCATAATATTATATTTAAATCATTCATAATGACACTAATATATATATATATATATCAAATAAACAAAGAAAAACCTACTAAATCTTCTTTTTTTCTTCTATTTTCTTCTATTTCTAAAAAAATCCTGCATTATAGCAACACACTCTTCTTCTAATAACCCACCTTGAACTTCTGTTTTCGGATGCAACTTCGTATTCAAGGCAATACATCCACGACGTTCGTCTGTAGCACCATAAACAATCCTTTTAATCTGCGACCAATATAATGCGCCAGCACACATCTGACAAGGTTCCACCGTAACATACAGTGTACAATCTTTTAAATACTTTCCTCCTATATGATTTGCAGCTGCGGTAATTGCTTGCATCTCGGCATGAGCAGTAACGTCATTCAATGTCTCTGTTAAATTATGTGACCGAGCAATAATCCTATCGTTCGAAACAATTACTGCACCAATGGGAACTTCGCCTTTTGCAAAAGCTTTTTCTGCTTCAATCAGTGCTTGTCGCATAAAATAGGTTGGATCAAAAGGTTGGGGTATCATAAATTCAATTTTGAGGTATCACAAAAATACAATTTCAAACTGTATCTTTGCCTTATGCAAAAGTACCTGTTAGATACAATAGATAGCCCAGAAGATTTAAAAAAAATATCTAGACAGCAACTACCTCAAGTAGCCAAGGAATTACGTAATTTTATTATACAAGCTGTTGCAACTAAAGAAGGACATTTGGGTGCTAGTCTTGGAGTGATAGAACTTACACTTGCATTACATTATTATTACAATACTCCGAATGATATTTTGGTTTGGGATGTAGGGCATCAAGCATATGGACATAAAATACTAACAGGAAGAAAGGATGTATTTGAAACCAATAGACAGCTTAACGGTATAAGCGGTTTCCCTTCAAGAAATGAAAGCGAATTTGATAGTTTTGGTGTAGGTCACAGCAGCACTTCCATCTCGGCTTGCTTAGGTATGGCAATGGCAGCAAAACTTCAAAGAAAAAAAAAGAAGCACATTGCTATTATAGGCGATGCATCGATTGTATCTGGTATGTCACTAGAGGCGTTGAATCATCTTGGAGCAACAAGAACCGATATGTTGGTGATTTTAAATGACAACGAAATTGGTATTGACCCAAGTGTTGGTGCGCTTAAAAACGCATTTGCTAAAGCTCATGATTCGCAAGAAACTTTATCTCAATTTTTTGAAGCATTAGGTATTAAGTATTTTGGCCCTATAGACGGACATAATATCGACACCTTATTAGATAGTTTTAAAAGTTTAGAAAGTCATAAAGGCCCTAAACTTCTGCATATTCTCACTAAGAAAGGTAAAGGACTAAAACAAGCCGAAGAAAATCAAGTAACCTATCACGCACCTGGAAAATTCGATGCAAAAACGGGTGATTTACTTCCTAAAAATAATAATGGTCTTCCACCAAAATTCCAAGATGTATTTGGATGGACCATATTAGAGTTAGCCAAACACAATGAAAATATTTTTGGGATTACTCCAGCTATGCCTACAGGGAGCTCTTTAAAATACATGATGGAAGAGATTCCAGAACGTGCTATAGATGTAGGAATAGCCGAACAACATGCTGTAACCTTAGCTGCAGGGATGGCTACACAAGGCTTACGAGTATTCTGTACCATTTATTCTACATTTTTACAACGGGCTTACGACCAAGTAATTCACGATGTATGTTTACAGAACCTACCAGTTATATTTTGTATAGATCGCGCAGGATTAGTGGGAAATGACGGAGCAACGCATCATGGTATTTTTGATATTGCATACTTAAAATGCATACCAAATCTTACAATATTTGCCGCCAGCGATGTAGTCTCTTTACGACAAATGTTATTTACAGCGCAGGATTATACCGATGGGCCAATTGCCATACGTTATCCTCGTGGAAGAGGAATAACTAAAGAATGGAAAGTGCCTTTCACTAAAATTCCAATTGGCAAAGGAATAGAAATAAAATCTGGCACCCGAGTAGCTATACTCTGCATAGGTTCTACTCTACCGCAAGCTATGAAAGCGGTAGAAATATATGAACATTCCGATGCTGTTGGCTGTTATGATTTACGATTTATTAAGCCTTTAGATTATGAATTACTTCATCATGTTTTTAATAACTACAAAAAAGTTATTACCATAGAAGATGGAGTTTTAGAAGGTGGCATAGGCCAATCCATTCAAGCCTTTGCTTACAAACACAAATACACAAATCCAATAAAGAGTCTAGGAATACCAGATGTTTTCCCATCTCATGGTACGATAACCGAACTCGAAAACATATTAGGTATAGCTACAGAAGACATTCTAGAAGCTATACAGAACGATTATTAAACCGCTCCTTGCATACGCTCAAATAATTGTACCGCTTTTCCATCTGAAAGTCTAGCTACAAAATCACAAGCTTGCATTAAATACTGATAAGTGGTTTGGTGTTTATCGAGATTATAAAAGTCTTTTAATAACAACTTATCATAAGAATTCGCATCCCCATTATGATGATTTTCCAATGCTGTAGTATAGCTATCCAATAAAGTTTCTAGCATTTTGTATCCCGCTATTTCTTTATCGATTACTTCTCGACTATTGTATACCTTATCTACACTCAATCGAATTATATCTGCTATTTGAGCTTTATATTTACTCTTATCCAATAAAGCAACATCAAACTCTCCACGCAGAATAGCTTCTTCATTTTCTATAAAAATTTCTGCTGCTTCTTTAACCAACGTATTTATTGCTAATGAACGTAGATAGGCCAATCTATCGGATGAACGTGTTAATTTATTATATTTCTCTACAATAATGGAGTCACGTACTAAATTCATTAAGTATTCCAATGCATACTCCTCAGGAATCCAACCTAAATTAATGCCATCTTCAAAATCAATAATAGTATAACAGATATCGTCTGCTGCTTCTACTAAAAATGCTAAAGGATGTCGATGATAACGCACTACTCCATCCGATTCTTTAGACAACAACTCTAATTCCTGTGCTACTTCATGGAAAAAATCTTTATCCGATTGAAACACTCCAAATTTTTTATCACTTGCTAGATTACTAGGCTTTTTCGGTAACGATTCTTTAGGATACTTCATAAATGCACCAAGAGTTGCATAAGACAGCCTTAAACCACCTTCCATTCCATCTCGTGTTTCATTTAGCATCTTAAATCCTTGTGCATTCCCCTCGAAATCTATTAAATCCTGATACTCTACTGGCGAAAGCATAGTTTGAAAACGTTTTCCTTTTCCATGAGAGAAAAATCGGCCTATAGCTTTTTCGCCACTGTGACCAAAGGGTGGATTTCCAATATCATGGGCTAATGCTGCTGCAGCTACTATGGCACCAAAATCACTAAATTCATAACCATGTACTTTATACAGCTCTTGTCTTTTTTCCAAAATAGCTTGCCCTACCAATCTACCTAAGGAACGCCCCACTACCGAGACCTCCATACTATGAGTAAGTCTAGTATGAACAAAAGAGGTTTTAGAAAGTGGTATTACTTGTGTTTTGTCTTGTAAACTTCGAAACGCCGATGAAAATACAATGCGATCATAGTCTACTTCAAATCCCAATCTGGTAGGTTGTTGTTTTATACGTAATCTTGGTTCTGTGTCTCCTTGTCTTCTCAAAGAGAGTAGGGTTTCCCATTCCATCATATCACAAATAATTTTAAGTGCAAGATACTTAAATTATATCCGAATAAGAACGAGCTTAAAATATATTCTATGTGCTTTATTAAAGTATAAATTCGATTGCTCCCACATAAATCAAAGCTATATTCATATTTTTTAATTATGAATTAAAAAGTGGAATACATAACATTGAGGTAACATTAGCAGAAATTTATTTTCCGACATTTGCATTAGTTATTTCATATATGTAGTCTTATGGACAATATTTATTTGTTAATGCTCGCTGCTTTATCCATTTTGGCTATCGCCGATTTGGTAATTGGAGTTAGCAACGATGCTGTAAACTTTTTAAACTCCGCACTTGGTTCTAAAGCACTTTCGTTTAAAACCATTTTAACCATAGCCAGTCTAGGAGTATTCTTTGGAGCAGTCACCTCTAGTGGAATGATGGAGATTGCTCGATCGGGAATCTTTGTCCCCGAAAAATTTTACTTTAACGAGGTGATGATAATCTTTATGGCGGTTATGATTACCGACATTCTCCTCTTAGACTTCTTTAACACCCTAGGGCTCCCCACCTCCACAACCGTTTCTATAGTGTTCGAGCTCTTGGGAGCAGCAGTAATGATATCTTTAATAAAGATAAGTGCCAATGGCGAAGTAATGAGCGGGTTATGGGATTATATAAACACCTCTAAAGCTACCGAAATTGTCTCTGGAATATTCCTCTCCATAATAATTGCATTTACCATAGGTACTATCGTTCAGTTCTTCTCACGATTGGTATTCACCTTCCATTATAAAGAAAAAATGCGTGCATTTGGAGCTATTTTTGGAGGATTAGCATTAACTGCATTAGGATATTTCATCGTGGTAAAGGGACTGAAATCGACACCATTCTATGCTAATATTGCAGATGTAATTGAAACTAAAGGTTTACTTGTTCTTTTAATTAGCTTTGTAGTATTAGTGATTTTCTCACAGCTATTTATGACGATATTTAAAAGAAGTATTTTAATTATC
>JAJYTI010000059.1 GCA_021793135.1 Bacteroidota bacterium | reverse complement strand
GAAAATATATCCTAAATATTTACTCTTGTCAGTTTTCCAGTATAGATAATACATTACTGCTGCAACTATAAAGTAACCAGCTGATTCAAATAATTGGGTAGGATATCTCGCAAAATTTTCCCCTAATTGAACAAAAATAACTCCAAAATCGCTTCCTGTAGGTTTACCAATTATCTCAGAGTTAAAGAAGTTTCCTATACGTACAAAAGCTCCACCAAAGGCAACAGCAAGTACTACTCGGTCTAATATCCAAAGTATTGGTTTTTTAAGTATCTTTTTGCTATAATAGTACATAGCAATAAGGATGGCTATTGCAGCACCATGGCTCGCTAATCCAGCAAAACCTGTGAATTCGAATTCTGGAACGGTTCTTATAGGTAATAAAACAGCTAGAGGATCTTCTGTAAGTAATTCTGTTTGGTAAAAAATAACGTGACCTAAACGTGCTCCTATTAAAGTAGCTAGGACGGTAATTAGAAATAGTTTGTCTAGCTTTTCAAGAGAAATTCCCTCGTTCTGATAGATTTTCTTTGTAAAGAACCATCCGCATGTAAATGCTATTACAAACATTAGGCTATAGTATCGCAGTTCGATAAATCCTAAATCGATTCCTGTATTTGGATTCCATACAATGCTTAAAAAATGCATAATCAAATATTTTTGCCAATTATAAATATAAAGAAGCCAATTTTACTTATCGGCTTCTTTTTTGTTTGTTTTTTCCGGGACTGGATCGTAACCACTACCACCAAATGGATTGCAGCTTCCAATGCGTTTTATAGCAAGCCACCCTCCTTTAAACAGACCATGTCGCTCAAGTGCAGTTATTGCATAGGTAGAGCAGGTAGGTTGATATCTACATGTAGAAGGGGTTAATGGGGATATGAATTTTTTATATCCTCTAATTAACCAAATAAACGGCTGGGTGAATGCCATGTTTTTTATTTTATTTCGTAACCTGTACCGTCTTTACCGTCGTTTAGTTGAATTCCTAATGCAGCAAGTTCATCTCGAATCTTGTCACTTGTATCAAAATTTCGTTCTGCTCTTGCGTCGTTGCGAATATCAATCAATAAGTTTACGGTACCAGATAGCATTTCTGAGTTTCCAGATTGCCCTTCTTGTTCATCGATCAACCCTAAAACGTCAAACATAAAAGCTTTTAAAGTTTCTTTTAGAATCTCTTTGTCACTTTCTGTACAAATAGCTGTTCCATTATGTACTCTTTGAATATAGCTCACTGCTTCAAAAAGTTGTGCGATTAATATAGGGCTATTAAAATCATCGTTCATCGCGTCGTAGCATGATTGTCGCCAGGCAGCGATATCCATATCGGAGGTATTACCAATTGGTAGTTTGTCTACTAAATCATACGCCTGCATTAGCCTCCTATATCCTTTTTCGGAAGCTAATAATGCTTCATCGCTAAAATCTAAAACACTTCGATAGTGTGCTTGGTACATAAAGAATTTGGTTACGCTAGGACTAAATGCTTTACTTAATATTTTGTTGTCTCCAGAAAATATTTCAGTTGGCAAAATATTGTTTCCAGTAGACTTTGCCATTTTTTTACCGTTCAAAGTAAGCATATTGGAGTGCATCCAATAGTTTACTGGCGATACTTCGTTGCAAGATTCAGCTTGTGCAATTTCACAATCATGATGAGGGAATTTTAAATCCATTCCTCCGCCATGTATATCAAACTGTTCACCTAGGTATTTTGTGCTCATCACGGTACACTCTAAATGCCAACCAGGGAAACCAACTCCCCACGGAGAGTTCCAACGCATGATATGTTGAGGTTCAGCAACTTTCCATAGAGCAAAGTCTTGCGGATTTTTTTTCTCCGATTGTTTGTCCAAATCACGAGTATTGGCTTCCATGTCTTCCAGTCTTCTCCCGCTAAGTTTTCCATACTCATGGGTTTCGCTAAACTTTAATACATCGAAATAAACAGATCCATTTACTTCATAAGCAAAACCACGATCGATTATTTTCTGAATTGCTTCTATTTGTTCTAAGATATGTCCAGTTGCTGTAGGTTCTATGCTTGGAGGTAGTGCGTTAAATTTAGACATGATATCACGAAAATCTACGGTGTAAATTTGCGCTACTTCCATAGGCTCAATTTTTTCTAATCGAGCGCGTTTTGCAATTCTATCCTCTCCATCTTCGGCATCGTCTTCAAGGTGACCTACATCGGTGATGTTTCGAACGTAACGAACTTTATATCCAAGGTGTTTTAAATATCGGAATACCAAATCAAATGACAAGAAGGTACGGCAATTTCCTAAATGTACATTACTGTATACGGTAGGACCACACACATACATTCCTACATAACCTTCGGTTATAGGTTCAAACTTTTCTTTCTCTTTAGAAATAGAATTGTAAATGTAAATTTCTTGCTCTTTATATAATTTCATCATTCGAAATGGATTAATTTGCTATAGCTTAAAAATAAAACTAGTAGCAAGATAAGGATTTATCCGGCTACTAGCTTAATATTGTTTTTAAAAATGGACGTAATGTCTAATCTAAATTATTAGTATATAGTGTCCAATTTTATATAATTTAAAAACTCTTTGCGAACATTTGGTTCTTTAAATTTACCACCAAATTCACTAGTTACCGTGCTGCTGTCTATGTCGCGAATACCTCTTGAGTTAACGCATAGGTGTTTTGCATCTATCACACAAGCAACATCTTCTGTGCCTAGTGCTTTTTGAAGTTCTTGCACTATTTGCATAGTAAGTCTTTCTTGTACTTGTGGGCGTTTTGCGTAGTAATCTACTATTCGGTTCATTTTACTTAACCCAATTACTTTTCCACTTGAGATATATGCTACGTGAGCTTTACCTACAATGGGTAGAAAGTGATGTTCACAAGTAGAGTAAAGAGTGATGTTTTTTTCTACTAACATTTCGCCGTAATTGTACGAATTGTTAAAAGTAGAAGCTTCAGGTTTGCGTTTTGGATCTAAACCTGAGAATATTTCCTGAACGAACATCTTAGCAATACGCTTTGGTGTTCCTTGTAAACTATCATCTGTAAGGTCTAAGCCTAAGGTGTGTAATACGTGATGCATATCTTTTTCGATAGACTTCATTTTCTCTTCATCGCTCATGTCAAATGCATCTGAACGCATAGGTGTTACTGCAGAAGTCGAGATGTGATCGTCTCCCATCATTTCTGTTGTGTCTGCGGTATCCATATTGTTTTCTAACTTCATACTAGCTAAATATAATAATGGTTGCAAAGGTACGGATTAGTATTTGTAATTAAAACACTTTAATAAAACATTGCAAACCAGCGCTTATCTTTAAAAAACTATGTTAACGTGTAAAATTGAGTTATGTAAACTATTTTTTCTTTAAATTTTCTAACATAGTTTGTGTGATTTTATCTAAGTCAAAACTATGTTTCCAATTCCAGTCTTCTTGTGCTTTTTTATCCTCTATACTATTAGGCCAAGTGTCTGCAATATCTTGTCTAAAATCAGGGGCGTAGTCTATATGGAATTCGGGAATATATTTCTTAATACTAGCAGCGATTTCTTCAGGGTCAAAACTGATACCGCCTAAGTTGTAGCTGCTTCTTATTTTTATATTCTCTGCTGGAGCTTCCATAAGTTGAATGGTAGCCTGAATAGCATCATCCATAAACATCATAGGTAAATAAGAGCCTGCTTTTAAGAAAGAAGTGTAAGAGCCCTTTTCTAAAGCTTCATGATAAATTTCAATGGCATAATCCGTAGTTCCACCTCCAGGAGGCGTTTTATAACTGATTAATCCAGGGTAACGAATACTTCGAACATCTACACCATATCTAGAGAAGTAGTATTCACACCAGCGTTCTCCAGTTTGTTTACTTATCCCATAAACGGTTGTGGGTTCCATAACAGTAGTTTGTGGTGTGTGGTCTGCAGGAGTGGTAGGACCAAATACTGCAATACTAGAAGGCCAAAATACTTTCTGGATGCGTTTATCTTTTGCTAAGTTCAATATATTAAATAGAGAGTTCATGTTTAACTCCCATGCTTTCATTGGTGCCTTCTCTGCTGTAGCCGATAGCATTGCGGCCATAAGATATACTGTGCCTACCTTATACTTATCAATAATTGTTTCGATTGCTTTTAAATCGGTAGCATCTAAAATTTCAAATGGTCCAGCATTTACTAATTCGGAGTTTCCTTCGCGAATATCACTAGCGATTACTTTATCAGCTCCGTGTATTTCACGTAATTTCGCTGTTAGCTCAGAGCCTATTTGTCCACTAGCGCCAATAATTAAAATGGTATCGGTCATAAGTAAAATATTTTGAGAGGCAAATATACGATTTATAATACTATCTAGTATTTAAAAATTATTACTTTCACATGCCATATTTACTTGTATATTTGCGAGTATAAACATTAAAGAATAGAAATATAGTTTTGAAAGTTAGGTGGATTATAGGAGCAATGGTTTTTGGATTACTTCTCTCATGTAAAGAAGAGGAAAGAGCACCTATGCCCGAGCCTACCGATAGTACTATAGTATACGATTTACCTAGTGTAGAGTTTGTGCAGCAATTAGATATAGCAGAAGATGCTACAGCACAATGGTCTGTTTTTAATGAATTTAAAAGTACTTTAGCTTCTATACCTAATTCCAATTTAGAGAGAATTCGAACACAATCAGAACGATTAACCAATTATAGCGATTCGCTTACTAAGCAAATACCAGAGGTTCTTTCTACCATGCCTATTAAAACAAGATTGGATGTGGTACATGCTCGTTTAAGATTATTTAATCAGTCATCAGAAGAGGTGGTGGTAGATAGTGTGGAGTTAAAAAATAATTTCAAGGAATCTATTACAGCATTTAATACGCTTTTATATCAAATCAATGAGAAGTTTGATAAAGATGCCATCCAAAGACAAGAAGATGCTAACTTCTCTCACGAAATACAACAGCGCTTTCGCGATTCTATCTTCGAAATTGAAAAAAGCAGACAGAGATAGGCTTGCTTAACCATTCTTGTCTACTTATATAATTTTATACTACATTTGTTACAGCTAAAAGCAAAACATAAAACCAAACAACTTAATCTATGAAGAAAACAATAAGAAGTGTTTCTGTAGCATTAACTGCAGCAGCACTATTGAGCTCTTGTGGTGATACTGGTAAAACTGCAGAGAAATCTGATGGTGAAAACCACGGAATAAACCTAGAGTTTATGGACACTAACGTAAGTCCAAAAGAAGATTTTTACCGCTATGTAAATGGTACATGGTTAGACGAAACCGAAATCCCAAGCGACAGAACACGTTGGGGAGGTTTTGATATGTTACGTAAAGAAACAGATAATGATGTATTGGCAATTCTAGACGAAGCGAAAGATTCTGGAGAGTATGAGTTAACATCCGATCAAGGAAAAGCTTTACTTCTTTTTGAATCTATCTTAGATACAGATAGACGTGATGCTGAGGGTGTAGCGCCATTAGAATCTGTATTAGAATTAATAGACAGTATTGAATCGGTAGAAGATTTACAAAAAGCTATTGCAGAAAACCCAACTACTTTAAAGCATCCTTTCTTTGGATTGGCAGCTTTTTCTAATCCAAACAATAGTAGTATAAACAGTGCTTACCTTTCTCCTGGATCATTAGGACTTCCAGATAAGGATTACTACTTATTAGACGATGATAAAATGGTAGAGATTCGTGAGAAATATGTAGATCACGTAGCTCGTATGTTACAATTTATTGGTGATGATGCAGATACAGCTAAAGAAAATGCAGAGAAAATTTTAGCATTTGAAACTAGACTAGTAACACCACAATTAGATAAAGTAGAAAGAAGAGATTTTAGAAATTATAATAACCCACATTCTGTAGAAGAAATTCAAAAACTAGTTCCAGCTATTGAGTGGGAGAGTTTTCTTACAGATTTAGGTGTAAACGAGATTCCTGAGCAAATTCTGGTAATGCAGCCAAAATATATGAAGGAACTACAAACCATTTTAGAGGAAGGTGATGTAGAATTGTGGAAAACAATCATGCGTTGGGATGTAATCAATAGTGCAGCTAGTACTTTGTCTACAGAAATCGTAACAGCAGATTGGGAGTTTTATAGCAAAACTTTAGACGGAGCGGAAGAACAACGTCCATTGAGAGAGCGTGCGTTAGCAAGCGTAAATGGTATGGTTGGAGAAGCAGTTGGTAAACTTTACGTAGACCAAAAGTTCCCTAAAGAAGCAAAAGAAAAAGCAGAGGTGATGATTGCAGATATCATCGATGCATTCCAATCTAGAATTGAAAATCTAGACTGGATGGGAGAAGAAACTAAAGAAAAAGCTATCGAAAAGCTAGATAAGTTTACCGTTAAGATTGGTTACCCAGATAAATGGAGAGACTACTCTAATTTAGAAGTAAATGATGGACAATCTTATTATGAAAATGTTGTAGCTGTTTCTAACTGGAGCTTTAATCGTACACTAGAAAAAATCGATCAACCAGTAGATAGAAGCGAGTGGGGTATGTCACCACAAACGGTGAATGCATACTTCTCGCCATTAAACAATGAGATTGTATTCCCTGCAGCTATTTTACAACCTCCGTTCTATGATTATAAAGCAGACGATGCTGTGAACTACGGAGGAATAGGAGCGGTTATCGGGCACGAGATTTCTCACGCATTTGATGATAGCGGTTCTCGTTTTGATGCTAATGGAAACCTAAACAACTGGTGGACAGAAAAGGATTTAGAGCAATTCACCGCTCGTACCAAAAGTCTTGCTGATCAATATAGCGCTATCGAAGTGTTAGATGGTGTATTTGTAAACGGAGACTTTACTTTAGGAGAAAATATTGGTGACTTAGGTGGTGTATTAGGTGCGTACGACGGACTTATCAATCACCTAGAAAAAGTAGGTCGTCCAGATGATATAGATGGATTCTCTCCAGAACAACGTTTCTTTATGAGTTGGGCTACTATTTGGAGAACAAAGTCTCGTGATGAGGCATTGCGTAACCAAATAAAAACAGATCCACACTCTCCAGGACAAGTACGTGGTGTACAACCATTATTGAACGTAGATGCTTTCTATGAAGCATTTGATATTCAAGAAGGAGATGCTATGTATTTAGCGCCAGAAGAAAGAGTTAGAATCTGGTAATAATTATTTATCATATTTAAAGAAAGCCACTTCATTTGAAGTGGCTTTCTTATTTATATATCTTCTTTAGCTTTTCTTTTTACAAGTAGGTAGCGCTCCCCATTATGGATGCTAAGATATCCTTGATCGTAAACAAAGTAATAAGTGTTATTCTTTTTATTTGTATAGATACTGGTGAATAAATCGAAATTAAACCCTTCTAAAGATAAAGTGTCTTTTGCTACGGTAGTCTTATCTTTCGTGTTGTATTTGCTTAGTATTCTGTAGTTTTTACGTAGTTGTGTGTTAGTGCGTTTTATTAATGCATTTTTAATTCTATTCTTTGCGTTATTG
Organism: Bacteroidota bacterium; assembly: GCA_021793135.1. Lineage (GTDB taxonomy): Bacteria > Bacteroidota > Bacteroidia > Flavobacteriales > Flavobacteriaceae > JAJYTI01. Next base: position 3,519 of record JAJYTI010000059.1, on the reverse strand, counting down.
TAGCTGTTCCTGCAACTATCATCACAAAACTTTTTGTCTAACCTACCTAGTAATCGTTTACCACATTCTAAGCAGTTTCGCTCTTCTTTTTCCATTATGTAGTATTTAATAGTTGCTCGTTTTATGTTATAATTGGCTGTTAATTATGTAAATATAATGAAATATCACAATTGTAATGTTGTTTGTAATGTAAGGATGTTTTATATTGCGTTGCTTTGAAAAAAGAATAGAAGAATTTTCAATCAAAAGAAAATATAGAATGTAAACTGCTTTAATCTATGTATTTATAACATATACAAAGCATTAATTATTTTTTAATTCTGTATTTTTGCAGTTTGAAATCAAGAAAGTAACAATATGAGCAAAAAGTTTACAGAATACAGTGGATTAGATTTGCCTAAAGTGGCGGAAGAAGTACTTAATTTTTGGAATACAGAGTCTATTTTCGAAAAGAGTATTGCTATTCGCAAAGGTAAGAAACCGTTTATTTTCTTCGAGGGACCACCTTCGGCAAACGGTATGCCAGGTATTCACCATGTAATGGCTCGTACTATAAAAGATATATTTTGCCGATATAAAACACAAAAAGGCTATTTGGTAGAGCGTAAAGCAGGATGGGATACGCATGGTTTACCAGTGGAGTTAGGAGTAGAAAAAGAGCTTGGTATTACCAAAGAAGATATTGGTAAGAAAATCAGTGTAGAAGATTACAATAAAGCTTGTAAAGAAGCCGTAATGCGCTATACCGATGTGTGGAATAACCTTACTGAAAAAGCTGGGTATTGGGTAGATATGAAAGATCCATATATTACTTACGAACCAAAATATATGGAAACCGTTTGGTGGCTTTTAAAAGATATCTATAACAAAGGATTGATTTATAAAGGCTATACTATTCAGCCATATTCCCCTAAAGCAGGAACTGGATTAAGTACACACGAATTAAATCAGCCGGGTACCTATCAAGATGTTACCGATACTACAGTAGTAGCACAATTTAAAGCGGTAGCCGACACTCTGCCAGAAGTAATAAAAAATATAACCAATGATGTAGCATTCTTAGCTTGGACCACCACACCATGGACGCTTCCAAGTAACACGGCGCTTACCGTTGGTCCAAAAATAGAATATGTATTAGTTCGTAGTTTTAACCAATACACACATGAGCCTATTAATGTTGTACTTGCAAAATCATTAGTGGCAGCTCAATTCAATGGAAAATACCAAGCGGTAGATTCTATGGAAGAAGTTAATTCATATAAAGTAGGCGATAAGAAAATTCCTTACTTTGTAACGACTTCTTTCTCTGGTGCTGATTTAGAAGGTGTACGTTATGAACAACTATTACCATATGCCTTACCTGATTCCCATCCAGAAAATGCTTTTAGAGTAATTCTCGGAGATTTTGTTACTACCGAAGATGGTACCGGAATTGTACATACCGCTCCAACTTTTGGTGCAGATGACGCTTTAGTTGCTAAACAAGCAAAACCAGAAGTGCCGCCAATGTTAGTTCGTGATGAAAATGACAATTTGGTGCCTTTAGTAGACTTACAAGGAAGATTCCGACCAGAGATGAAAGAACTTGCGGGTAAGTATGTAAAGAACGAATATTATGATGAAGGAGAAGCGCCTGAGCGTTCTGTAGATGTAGAGATAGCAATCCGCCTAAAAGAAGAAAATAAAGCATTTAAAGTAGAAAAGTACTTACACAGTTATCCAAACTGCTGGAGAACGAATAAGCCAATTTTATATTACCCATTAGACTCTTGGTTTATTAAGGTTACCGAGTTTAAAGATCGTATGTACGAATTAAACAAAGGAATTAACTGGAAACCGAAATCTACTGGTGAAGGACGTTTTGGGAATTGGTTGGCAAATGCGAATGACTGGAACTTATCGCGTTCACGTTATTGGGGAATTCCACTCCCAATCTGGCGAAGTGAAGACAAAACTGAAGAGATTATCATCGGATCTATCGAGGAACTAAAAAATGAAATGGCCAAAGCTGTGGAAGCTGGGTTGATGGATAAAGATATTTTTGAGGACTTTGTAGTAGGAGATTTCTCTAAGGAAAATTATAATAAAGTAGATCTGCATAAAAACATTGTCGATAAAGTTGTGTTGGTTTCAAATAGTGGGAAACCAATGTATAGAGAGTCAGACTTAATCGATGTATGGTTTGATAGTGGTAGTATGCCTTATGCACAATGGCATTATCCATTTGAAAATAAAGAAAAAGTAGAAAAAACGTGGCGTAAAGCCGACTTTATTGCGGAAGGAGTAGACCAGACTAGAGGTTGGTTCTATACATTGCATGCTATTGCTACTATGATATTTGATGATGTAGCATATAAAAATGTTGTGTCTAACGGATTGGTGCTAGATAAAAACGGACAGAAAATGTCAAAGAGTCAAGGGAATACTGTAGACCCATTCACTACTCTAGATACATATGGTCCAGATGCGACACGTTGGTATATGATTAGCAATGCTAATCCGTGGGATAACTTACGATTTGATTTAGATGGAATAGGAGAGGTACGAAATAAATTTTTTGGAACCCTATACAATACCTATTCTTTCTTTAGTTTATATGCAAACATCGATGGGTTTGCTTATAACGAAGAAGATATTCCATTAGAGTCTAGACCAGAAATGGATCGTTGGATATTATCGGAATTACACAGTTTAATTCGAAATGTAGATAAATATTTCTCAGAATATGAGCCTACTAGAGCTGCACGTGCAATAGGAGATTTCGTGTTAGAGAACTTAAGTAACTGGTACGTACGTTTAGGAAGAAGACGTTTCTGGAAAGGTAATTATGGCGAAGATAAAATTTCTGCTTACCAAACCCTATTTACATGTTTGGAAACAGTAGCAAGATTATCGGCACCAATAGCACCATTTTATAGCGATAAGTTATATAAAGATTTATTGGCAGGGGTTAATAAAGAAGCTAAAGAGTCGGTTCATTTAAGCGACTTCCCATTTTTCGATGAAAAATATATCGATGCAGATCTAGAAAGAAAAATGCAACGAGCACAGAAGGTAACCTCTTTGGTATTCTCTTTAAGACAGAAAGAAAAGATTAAAGTTCGTCAGCCATTACAAAAAATAATGATTCCTGTGCTTAATGAAGAGATGCGACAAGACATTACTTCAGTACAGGAACTAATTCAATCGGAAGTAAACGTAAAAGAAGTTTCTATAATTGATCCTGATGCTGGAATTTTGGTTAAGCAAGTAAAACCAAATTTTAAAGTTTTAGGACCTCGTTTTGGTAAAGGCATGAAATTCGTTGCGCAAGCCATTGCAAAAATGGATCAAGATGCGATTAACAAAGCAGAGCAAGATGGGAAGATTGTATTGGATATTAATGGATCGTCAGAAACCATTACAGCAGACGAAATGCTAATTAGTCCTAAAGATATCGAAGGATGGCAAGTAGCTTCTCATGATGGTATTACTGTGGCTTTAGATGTAACTATAACTCCAGAGCTACGTAATGAAGGA
>JAJYTI010000058.1 GCA_021793135.1 Bacteroidota bacterium | reverse complement strand
ATTTTGTTTTACCAAAAAATAAAGAAACCCATTAAATAGTATTGAAAACTACAAATATTCTTTGTTATAACCATAGAGTTAAATAGAAGTTCTTGATTTTTTTGGCTTTAAATCTAAGTATTTATCTGTTGTTTACCATCTACCATTCTAATTATAAGTTGCCATTCATATATTAATCTTGCAATTAATACACTAATGTGGTTATGTTAATTTAATTCAAAAACCATGATTTATTTTTATTTGTATTATAAGCTAATAGTTAGGTGTTTTTTGCTTTGTTAATATTTACTTATGGCTTTGTTAATATATTTTTGTATTTTTCGACTGATTTAACAGGAATGTAGAGAATCTTTTGTGTTTGCGAAATTTCACCCATTTCTGTTATCATACTTTTATGTCTTAACAAAACCTAAGTTTTTATATAAAAATCTTTTTAATTAAAAGCAAGCTTTAAAAGCTTTATGAAAAAGAATTATTTTTCGAATAAGTTGCTATACAAACTTATTTTGAAGTTTATAAATGTCTAACTTAAATAATGAACAAGAATGAATTTGAAAATTACTAATTTTTTAAAACGGGCTGTAATGAGTCAAAAATTGAAATACCTACCTATTTATTTAGGTATGATTATATTTCTAACAATGACTGGAGCGGCATGGGCTCAAGTTCCAGGAGAAACTTGTGAAAATGCTATTGTTGTTGATGCTTTACCATTTAATGATTCTGGTAATACAGGTGATTATGGAAATGAATATAGTTCTATCGATGTGCCTGAAGTAGCTAGTGATGCTGTTACTAATGGTGCAGGAAACGATAATTATTTAAATGGTAATGAAGTAGTATATGCATATACAGCTTCTGGTAATGGTACTATTGATATAAATACAACTAACGATAATACTTGGGTTGGGTTATGGGTGTTTAAAGGATGCCCATTCAATTCAACTGTTGGTTATCATACAGGAACTTCTGGTGCTTCAAGACAAATTAGTGAGTTGCCAGTAGAAATAGGAGAGACTTATTATATTGTACTTTCTACATGGCCTAGCCCAGATTCTATTGATTATACAATAAGTATTACTGGGGATGTGGTGGTTCCTGTAGATTGTGAAGAAGTGTCGGCAGATGATATTGATGGTCCAGAATCTATTTGTGATGGAGTGGATTTTACTCTAACAGGTACTTATATTCCAGAAACTGGAGTTGAATACGAATGGGAGCAATCTACAGATAATGGAGAGACTTGGGAGGTTGTTGATGGTGCTAATAGAAATTATCTTACAACAAATATCTCAGAGAATACAGATTTTAGATATACAATAACTTGTACTATTAGTGAGGAGAGCGAAACATCCGAGGTGTTTTCAGTAGCAGTTAAATCAGCGGATGAATGTTATTGTATTCCGACTGGAGCTCAAAATAACTCCGACGAGATTGTTAATTTTACATTAAGTAATCTTAGCAATGATTCAGATCCTAGTGAAGGAGAGGATGGATATTCTGATTATTCAGATACTGTAGAGCCAGCAGAATTAAATGCTTTAGCATCGTATACTGCATCATTAACTTCTGGAGGAGGATCAGGAAGTCACGGAGCTGCAATATGGATAGATTATAATGATGATGGGGTTTTTGACGCTTCAGAAATGGTTGCTTGGGTTGATGGTATACAACTTAATTCGACAGTTGAATTTTCAGAATTTGTAGTAGAAAACTACCCTGGTACGCATAAACTAAGAGTGCAATACCACTATAATAAGAATGGACAAGCATTAGAGCCTTGTATTTTGACAACTCCTTATGGAGAAACAGAAGATTATTTAGTAGAAATTACTGCAGCAGAAGAATGTGCAGGCACTCCAGAGATAGAGGATATAACTGGTCCTGATTCTATTTGTGAAAATATAGAATTTACTTTAGAGATTGAAGAAATTGTACAAAGCGGTATTGAGTACCAATGGGAAGAATCTACAGATGATGGTTCTACATGGACAGCTATTGAAGGTGAGAATGATTCGCAACTAACAACTTCTATTTCAGAAGCTACTTCATTCAGATTAAAGGTTACATGTACAATAAGCGATGAAAGTGCATATTCTAATGAGTTGTCTATAACTTTAAACGATGTAGAAAATTGTTACTGTATTCCAGAAGGAACAAACTCTAATCGTTATATCGATAATTTTACGACCACAAATGGAGTTCAAAATATAAATAATACAAATTCTGGCTTCTCTACAGGTGGATATGGTGATTTTACAGGAGATCATATTGTTGAACAAGAACCAGGTGAAGAAATTGAATTTGATGTAGATATTGAGGGTGGAATCGCAGGATTTAGAATTTGGGTAGACTGGAACGGTGATGGTATGTTTGATGACACAGAAGTAGTGTATAGTTCTTCTGAATATTTATCAAGTCAATCTGGAAGTTTCGAGGTGCCAGTAGATGCTGAACCAAGAACAACTAGAATGCGTATCGCAAGCCATTGGTTAAGTACGACCGGGGATGTAGATCCTTGTCAAACCAATTTTGAATATGGTGAATTTGAAGATTATACATTTATAGTTACTGGAGAAGAAGTTGAGTGTGATGCTGTAACTAATGTGGAAGTAAATGAAGTAACAGAAACAACAGCTGTGGTAAGTTGGGATGAATCAACAACTGCAATTGATGGATATGTTGTGGAGGTTTATGAAGAAGATGCAGATATAACTACCGACACTCCAGTATTTACAGAAACAGTTACTGCAGACGTTACATCTGTAGATGTTGAAGGGTTAACACCAGATACAACTTATGATGTTTATATAATTGCAGATTGTGGTGACGATAATATAACAGTTTCCGATGTAGTAACTTTCACTACCGAAGATATTGCTGGTGTTGGTGACTATAATACTCTTGAATTGCAAGTTTATCCTAACCCAACTGCTACTAATCTAAATATTAGTGCATCAGAAGTAATTGAAGAAGTGCAAGTTTACAATTTATTAGGTCAACTTGTAATGACTGTGAAGCCTTATGCTGCCGACGTAACAATTGATGTAAGTAAATTGAATGCTGCAACATATCTACTTAATGTAAATGCAGAAGGAACAGTGAATACGGTTAGATTTATCAAAAAATAATAGAGTACATATTTTTAATTATTTAAAAGAGGTTGATTCGCTTAGCGAGTCAACCTCTTTTTTATTATAGATAATTTTCAATTAATACAAATAGTTATTTTTTAACGTTTAGTGATTCATATAATCGATTGTAGTGTATATTTAACATATGATATCTTAATTTTATTATAATATATGATAAATATTGTATATTTTTAATAGCAAAATGAGACTAACCTAATCAGGTGTGGCATGTTTGATATTATTAAGAGTTAAGTTCCCCTTGCTTAGCTTTTAAGCTCTCTTAGGTAGTATGAAAAACATCGGCTGAATCTGATTTTTTAATTCACTCTAATCATGAGAAAAATTACACTTTTTTTATGCGCTTTATTAATTAGCGCACTTGGCTTTGCACAAGGCCATGAAACTTTTGAAAACTTTGAGTCCTCGGGTACTTCCTATAGTGATGGAACATTCACGGGACAAGATGGAGTTGTTTGGACCTACAATAGGGCACGTGGTGATATTGAGATTGCCGGTAAAGCCCTAACACTTCACAGAGACGGAAATGATGCTTATTTAGAATCGGCAGAAATTCCAAACGGAATTGGAACATTAGAATTTTCTTATATGCAAGCATTTGGCGGAGATGTGAATTTAGACGTTTACGTGAATGATGATTTAGTAGCTACCCTTACTTCAGATGGTGAGCAAGATGTTGTTAAGTCTTCAGGAACAATCACAGTAGAAGTAGAAGGAGATTTTGTTCTTAAATTTGACAATTCAAACGGTCGTCAAGTTGCAATAGATGACATTATTTGGACCGCCTATGAGGAAAGTAATAATGGAGGAACAGATGGTTATGTCGAGATTGGTCCTTATGAGGATGGTTCAACTACTAATCTTCCTATTTATGCTTTATACGACTATTCTTTCTCACAGCAAATTGTATATAGTTCAGAAATAAATGCCGAGGGAGACATTACAGGAATCTCATTCCGTTTTGTATCAGGATCTCAAGATAATAGAGAGAAAGCAGACGAATGGACTATGTATTTAGGACATACTAGCAAATCTTCCTTTGATAATAATGATGATTGGATTGCGGTTTCTGAATTAACCGAAGTTTTTGAAGGAACCATAACTTATTCCGAACCAGATGAAATGATGCAAATTACGTTCGATACTCCATTTACTTATAATGGTATTGATAATTTAGTAATTGCAACATTAGAATCTAAAAATGGCTGGGGCTCACTTTCTTTTAGTAAAGCTCCTACAATACCAAATTCTAATCGTTCGATGTATTTCCAAAGAGATAATACGCAAGTGGATCCAGAAGATTTGCCCACAGCAACATCGAGATTAGGATATGTAAATTATATGCATCTAGAAGGAATTCAACAAACATGCCCACTTCCAAGTGATGTTGTGTTTTCAGATATTACACCAGAAACTGCAAATGTTTCATGGACAGAAAATGGTTCAGCTACTTTATGGAACTTACAGTACGGACCGCAAGGATTTGAATTGGGAAGTGGAACGATTGAAACTGGGTTGACAACGGAAGAATTCTCTTTAACGGGCTTGTCTGCTAATACGGCTTATGACGTATATATTCAATCTGATTGTGGTGATGAAACAAGCAACTGGAGTAATTCGTTTACTTTAGTAACAGGATGTGATGTAGTAGATGTTCCGTATTTAGAAGATTTTGAGAACGCAGTTACACCTGAACTTCCTAATTGTTCTTCAATAGAAGTAATCTCTGGAAATGCATGGAAAACTATTAATTCAGCATCAAATTTTAACGGGAAAGTATTGAATTATAGTTACCATTATAGCGAAGAAGCAGATTCTTGGTTTTTTACAGGAGGAATAAACTTAGATGAAAATGAAACCTATCTGATTAAATATAAATTTGGAGCATCGTCCACTTCATGGCCTGAAAATTTAAAAGTTGCTTATGGAACTTCTGCAGAAGCATCTGCAATGACTAATGAAATTGCTGATCATATAGATATTGTAAGTTTCGAAGAGAATGAAGTAGCCTTTACTGTAGATGTAACTGGAATATATTATTTTGGTTTCCAAGCACATTCAGATGCAAATCAGAACCAGTTATATTTAGATGATATTAGTATAGATCTAGCACCTACTTGTTTGGTAGTAACAGATCCTATGGTAGAGAATATTACGACCAATAGTGCAGATTTATCATGGACAGAAGGTGGCGATGAAACGCAATGGATAGTTCGATATGGAGATGTCATTGATTTTGATATGGAAGATAATAGTACTTATGAGGAAATATCAGTAAATGATGATCCAGAAGTAAGTTTGTCAGATTTAGAAAGTAATACTGACTACGTATATTATGTGCAATCAGTTTGTGGGGAAGATGACGAAAGTCAATGGGCTGGACCATACAGTTTTGCAACACTTTGTGGAGCAGTTAATGTACCATATGTAGAGAACTTTAATAATGTAAGTTTTCCAAATATTCCAAATTGTACAGCTATAGAAGTCATAAACGGAGCATACAATGGAGAAGGATGGCGTACCATTTCTGCTCCAGGAAACTTTGATGGTGGAGTACTTGCTCACAATTGGAGTTCCGTAGGTTCTGGTAATTTAGACTCTTGGTTCTTTACAGCAGGTCTTAATTTAGAGGCTGGAGTAGAGTATGAGTTAAAGTTCAAGTATGCTAATAACAGCTCTTCTTCCACGTTTACTGAAAGGATTAATGTTGCTTTTGGAACTGCTCCTGAAGCATCGAGTATGGATAATGAGATTGACGAATTTACTTTCTCTAGCTTAAATAGTAACTACGAAGAGTTCGAAAATACATTTACGGTAGATGCTGATGGCGTTTATTATATTGGAATACAAGCAAGTTCTGATGAGGATCAATATTCTTTATATATCGATGACATTAGCGTTGATTCTTCAGATGTTCTTTGCTCAGCAGTTACAAATGTTTCGATTTCTGAGATAACCGATACAACAGCCACTGTAACTTGGGATGAAGCTTCAAATGCTACAGAAGGTTATATAGTAGAAGTGTATGAAGAAGGAGCTGAACAAGGAACCGATACTCCTGTACTTACAGAAACTGTCGCGGCAGGAACAACAACAATAGAAATAGATGGATTAACTCCAGAAACAGAATACGATGTCTATGTAATTTCCGATTGTGGAGAAGATGTTATTGCTATTTCTGAAGTTGTTGGATTTGTTACTGTAATTGATGATATAGTTATAGAATGTGAATGGACAGTTATTGTAGAAGAAGATTATTTTGGAGATGAAGTGGAATGGGAGTTGCGTGAAGAAGATGGTACTGTTCTACTTAGTGGAGGTCCGTACTATGACTTTTATTACTATGATGTTCAGACGGTAACTGCTGCAGGCCCGTTAGAGTTCTATATTACATCAGATGGAGAATTTGGTGATAACACCCCTTCATATTCTGTTTCTAACGGAACAGAGGTGTTGGTAGAAGGAATTCTATCAATGGGTGGAGATACTATGGTATACTCTGACTTGAATTGTGATGGAGAATCTTCTAGCGATGATTGTGAAGCAGTGTCAAATGTAGCAGTGACCGATATTACTTCAACAGAAGCAACTATTACTTGGGACGAGTCTACTACAGCAACAGAAGGGTATGTTATAGAAATATATGAAGAAGGAGCAGAGTTTGGAACAGATACTCCTATGGTAACCGAGACTGTAGCCCCAGGAACAACAACAATAGAAATAGATGGATTAACTCCAGAAACAGAATACGATGTCTATGTAATTTCCGATTGTGGTGATGATAATACGGCAGTTTCTGATGTAGTGAGCTTTACTACCGGAGCATTTGATTGTGAAGCTGCAGCAGATGTAGCAATCTCCAATATCAGTGCTGATTCTGCTACCGTTACTTGGACGGCTTCCTCTACTGCGGTAAATGGTTATACAGTCGATGTATATGAAAATAATGCAGACCCAAGTGTAGATACACCTGTGTTTACCGAAACGGTTGCTGACGATGTAACTACAGTGGATGTAGATGGTTTAACTCCAGAAACAACCTACAATGTTTATGTGACAGCAGATTGTAGTAATGGTATTACAACAGTTTCTGATGTAGTGTCGTTTACTACAGAACCAACAACAGGTGTTGGTGATTTTGACATTCTTGAGTTAGAGATTTATCCTAATCCAACAACTGCAGATTTAAATATCATTACATCAAAAGTAATCGAAGAAGTTCAGGTTTATAATTTGTTAGGACAATTGGTATTGACAGTAAAACCTAACGCATCTATCGTTACTATCGATGTCAGTGAATTAAGTACAGCAACATATTTGCTTACTATTCATGCAGAGGATGTTGTAAAGACCATTAGATTTGTGAAAAAGTAATTTTAAAAGTCACTTATTATAAACAAAAAGGCTAATTCGTTAAAACGAATTAGCCTTTATACTTTTAGAGTTTTCAATAAAAATTCTATTGAGTGAAATTTTAGAGCTATATTATAATAAATAAATTACAATCTAGAGTTCTCTAATATTGCAGCATAACCTTGCCCTACGCCAATACACATAGTAACAAGTGCATAACGTTTACCTGTTTTATTAAGTTCTAAAGCAGCACTATATGCAATTCTAGTTCCAGTCATTCCTAATGGATGCCCAATGGCTATTGCACCACCATTTGGATTAATACGCTTATCGTCATCTTTTAATCCCCAAGCACGTATACATGCTAATGCTTGAGCAGAGAAAGCTTCGTTAAGTTCAATGATGTCTATATCATCCATGCTTAGTCCAGCCTTTGCTAATGCTTTATTTGAAGCTTCTACCGGGCCAATCCCCATGATACGAGGCTCTACGCCAACAACAGCAGAACTAACTATTCTTGCCATAGGATTTAGGCCATATTTTTTTACTGCATCTCCCGAAGCGATTAGAGTAGCTGCCGCTCCATCATTTAATCCCGATGCGTTTCCAGCAGTAACACTTCCTCCTTCACGTTTAAAAGCAGGGCGAAGTTTTCCTAGGATTTCTTTTGTGGTAGTTGGTTTTATGAATTCATCCGTATTGAATATTAATGGCTCTTGCTTACGGCGTGGAATTTCTACTGGAATAATTTCTTCTGCAAATCGACCATCTTTTTGAGCTTTAGTAGCCTTCATTTGACTCCAATAAGCAAAAGCATCTTGATCTTCTCTTGAGATATCATATTTTTCAACGAGGTTTTCTGCAGTTACTCCCATGCCGTCTGTACCATACATCTCATCCATTTTTCTATTGACGAAACGCCATCCAAAACTAGAATCATATAATTTACTATCTGTTCCATACGCACTTTCTGGCTTTGACATTACATATGGTCCACGTGTCATATGTTCTACACCACCTGCTACAAATACATCTCCATCACCTACTTTAATTGCACGATTGGCATGAATTATAGAAGATAGTCCACTACTGCATAGTCGATTAACTGTTTCGCCTGGAACCGTATATGGAAGACCGGCTAGAAGTGAAGCCATTCTTGCAATATTACGGTTATCTTCACCTGCTTGATTAGCGCATCCCATAATTACATCATCGATATGTTTAGGGTCTACATTAGCATTTCTTGCCATTAATTCTTTTATCACTAATGCAGCAAGGTCATCGGTTCTAACAGGTGCTAATGTTCCTTTAAATTTTCCAATGGCTGTTCTTACACCATCTATAATATATGCTTCTTTCATTAATTTTTTTATTTTAATTTAAAAGTTCGGAGAAGGTGTCTCCTTGTAAAATATCTCCAGTTTCAAAACCTTTTGTGAACCAGTAAACGCGTTGTTCAGAGCTGCCGTGAGTAAAGGTATCTGGATTTGCTCGTCCTTGAAATTTCTCTTGGATAGCATCGTCACCTACTGCATTGGCTGCACTTATTGCTTCCTCTATATCTCCAGATTGTAAGTACTTCTTAACTTTATTGGCCCAAACGCCAGCATAGAAATCAGCTTGTAATTCTAGAGCAACGGAGAGTTTGTTGGCTTCTACTTGATTAGATTGTTGTTGTAGCTGACTAACTTTTTGAGAAGTTCCTAATAATGTTTGTATATGATGACCAATTTCGTGGGCTGTAACATACGCAATAGCAAAATCACCTCCTTTTGCTCCAAATCTTGTTCGAAGCTCTTCGAAGAAAACTAAGTCCATATAAACTTGTTGGTCGGCAGGGCAATAAAAAGGTCCCATGGCAGATTCACCAACTCCACAAGCCGTGTTGACTGCTTCTGTAAATAAAACCATTTTAGGTTCTTTATAGGTGCCAATATTATTCTCCTCAAAAATTTGATGCCAAGCATCTTCAGTGTCTGCTAATATGGTAGCTACAAAATCACCAACTTTCTTTTCTTCCGAAGTTAATTCACGATCTTGAACGTATTCTTGTGAAGTTTGTTGTTGCTGATTAAATTGGTCAATGATTGGAGCAATTTGTCGTCCTGTTTCTCCACCAAATAGTTGTAAAACTAAAACGATAATTCCAATTACACCTCCGCCTAATGCAACTTTTCCTTTTGGAGACATACCTCTACGGTCCTCCAAATTGCTACTTTTTCTTCTGCCTTCCCATTTCATATTATTTCGTTTTTAATCTGCAGCCCACATCTTACTTGAACGATAAACTACACCCTTGAACAGAGCAACGATTTCTCCCTTTCGTTTTACTTTGATTAAATGAAATCCTAATTTATATTTTGTTATATCCATATCAGCTTCAGCGATTATATAATCATCTTCTTTTAAAGCCTCTATATGGTTTATAGAGGCTTCTATAGATACGGCGTGTCGTCCATAGGAATTAGAAGCAAAAGCAAAAGCAGTATCTGCTAGTGAGAAGCTAATTCCACCATGAGCATTACCCATTCCGTTTAGCATTTCTCTGCGGATTTTCATTCCTACTTTACAGTAACCTTTTTTACTTTCTATAATTTCTATACCTAGCCATGTACTATATGCATCTTGGGCAAGCATATGCCTAGCAATAGCTTCTGGGCTAAGATTCTTAGAATGCTTCTCTTCCATAATATTAAAATTCGAATTCGGTATTAGTTTCTAATTTCTTACGTAGTAAAGGAGAACAACGATAGCGATCTTCATGATATAAATCGTATAATGCATCCATTTTATCTACACACCATTTTATACCTTTTTCGTTTGCCCATGCTAGAAGGCCTTTCGGATAATTAACTCCTTTAGTCATGGCGTCATCTATACCTTGTGCTGTAGCAATTCTTAGATGTAATGCATCTGCTGCTTCATTGATAAGCATTACTAGAATACGATCTAGAATTTCCTGACCTAATTCTCTGTCTTCTTTTGGCTGAGGTTTGGTCGCTTCTTCAGAGTAATCATAATATCCGCGTCCGGATTTTCGTCCTAAATAACCAGCCTCAGAAAATCGCTTTTGAGTGAATGATGGTTTATATCTCGGATCGTAATAGAATGCAGCAAATACTGTTTCGGTTACAGTATAATTAATATCATTACCTATGAAATCCATTAATTCAAACGGTCCCATTCTAAATCCTCCAAGTGATTTCATTGCCCAATCTATGGTTGCAAAATCGGCAATGCCTTCTTCATAAATACGTAATGCTTCTCCGTAAAATGGACGTGCTACACGGTTTACTATAAAACCAGGAGTGTCTTTAGCGACAGCCACAGTTTTGCCCCAACTTTCAATAGTTTGAACAGCACTTTCTAAAATATGTTTGTCTGTTTGTACTGCAGGAATTACTTCTACTAAACGCATTAATGGAGCGGGATTGAAAAAGTGAATTCCTAAACAACGTTCTGGTTTATGTAATGCTGCCGCTATAGAGGCAATGGATAAAGAAGATGTATTTGAGGCGATAATACAATTTTCTGAAACATAGGTTTCTAACTCTTTAAATACATTTTGTTTTATATTTAAATCCTCTATAATAGCTTCAATAACTAGCTTTGAATCACTTAATTCTTTTAATAAGTTGTGGTAAGTTATATTGGTTTGAATACGCTGTTTTTCAGCTTCATCAATTCGTTCTTTTTCAATTAATCGGTTTAGGATACGATCTAAGCTTGCT
>JAJYTI010000057.1 GCA_021793135.1 Bacteroidota bacterium | reverse complement strand
TAGCTTACCAATAGGAAATTTTTCATTTTATAAGAAATAATTAAAATTATTTGGTGCTTTAAAAACAAAGTTGTTATATTTACATCGAAGCATTACTAATATAACACGCATTTGCCTATAGAATACCTCTACTCTTTATAGTTAAAATTGAAAAATACTCAAGATATTGTTAAGCGATTATTATATCGATAATAGTATCTTCATACGTAACATATTATGGAGAGAATAGATCTAGGTAACCCATCTGATGCGGTTTTGGTACGACTATACCTTAATGGACAAGAACAAGCGCTTTCAACACTTATAGAAAGGCATAAACAACGTATTTATAATTTTATATACTCAAAAGTCTACGATAGAGATATTACAGAGGATATCTTTCAAGATGCTTTTATTAAAGTTATTCAGACTTTAAAAAGAGGTAAATATAATGAACAGGGTAAATTTCTGCCTTGGGTAATGCGAATAACCCATAACTTAATCATTGATCATTTCCGTAAGACGAATCGAATGCCAAAATTCGAAAATAGAGATGATTTCAACATCTTCTCGGTACTTACTGATGATAGCATGAATGTAGAAGGCAGAATGATTAAAGGTCAAATAGAATCCGATTTACGCTTATTAATAGATACTTTGCCAGAAGAACAGCAAACTGTTCTACACATGCGTATATATAGAGATATGAGCTTTAAAGAAATTAGTGAGCAAACAGGAGTTAGTATCAATACAGCATTAGGAAGAATGCGTTATGCTTTAATCAATCTTCGTAGAACTATAGAAGAAAATAATATTATTTTGACTAAGTAGCAATATTAAAATTAGTTTTGCGTTATAAATGCATATGGAAATTTAATTATATGCATATGAAGCAAACTTACTACAGTCCGCCAAGTGGTTCAGCGACAAACAAACAAATGGGACCCAAACCAGAAACTATTCAGAGAATTCTAGATTTCTCCAGAGCACTCAAAGTAATAGAAACAGATGCTATACATGTAGAGTGTATACTCAACTAAAAGAGTATTGAAATAGCTGTCTTAACGAGTTTAAAAACTTGAAAAAGACAGCTATTTTTTATTTACGTTTTTTTCGTTTTTCTTGCGCTTTATAGTAATCGTTTATAACAGATTTCCTTCCAATTGTTTTAGTAATAATATCCTTTTCTAAATCCCATCCTCTAGCTGGTGAATACTGTCGCCCGTATAATATGATCTGAATATGAATCTTATTCCATAAATCTTTTGGAAACAAGCGTTTTGCGTCTCTTTCAGTTTGTACTACATTTCTACCTGTACTTAAGTTCCAACGATACATTAGTCTATGTATATGAGTATCAACAGGAAAAGAAGGAATGTTAAAGGCTTGAGACATTACTACACTAGCAGTTTTGTGTCCTACGGCAGGCAATTCTTTTAATGCTTCTAAATCGGCTGGAACTTGACCGTTGTACTTCTCTAATAAAATCTCTGAAAGGCCATGAATTCCTTTTGCTTTCATAGGAGATAAACCTACTGGCTTTATTATTTCTCTAATCTCTTCAACCGATAGCTTTACCATATCTTTGGGGTTGTCAGCTATCTCAAAAAGATGAGGCGTAATCTCGTTTACTTTTTTATCGGTGCTCTGTGCAGAAAGTAACACAGCAATCAATAAAGTATAGGGATCTTTATGATCTAAAGGTATAGGTGTCTGCGGATAAAGCTTATTTAATGTATCTATAACAAACTTTACTTTTTCTTGCTTAGTCATTTTTTGTAATTTTATACAAAAATAGCATAATGAAGACATTAAAAGAAGGGGAGAAGGCGCCAAACTTTTCCGTAGCCGATCAAGACGGAAATATCCATACCTTAGACATGTATAAAGGAAAGAAATTAATTGTTTTCTTTTATCCAAAAGCAAGTACTCCTGGCTGTACAAATGAAGCGTGTAATTTACGCGACAATTATGAGGCATTACAAGATAGAGGCTATGAAATTTTAGGTGTGAGTGCCGACTCACCAAAAAGACAAAAGAATTTTAAAGAGAAACATAAATTTCCATTCCCATTATTAGCAGATGAAAATAAAGAACTGATTGAAGGTTTTGGAATCTGGGGTCCTAAAAAATTTATGGGACGTACCTACGATGGAATCCACAGGACTACCTTTATAATCAATGAAGAAGGTATAATAGAAAGAGTTATTTCTAAGGTAAAAACCAAAGATCATGCTGCACAAATTTTAGAAGAAGCATAATTAAAACATTTCATACAATAACAAAAAGCGTCTTATAAAGTTTATAGGACGCTTTTGTTATATATAGGTTTAGTTATATTTTATAGAGTTAACTACAATTTTTGTATATCCTCCAGACCCTCATCTAAAGCATCTTCTTTCGTTCGAATTGCAGAAATATATCTTTTTAATTCTTTTCTTACTATTGGCAATAGAATTAATAATCCAATTATATTTGGGACTACCATTCCAAACACCATCGCATCCGAGAAATCGACAATAGCACCCAAACTAATAGATGCACCTATAAATGTAAACAAGCAGAAAATAAATTTGTATACCATTTCGGTACGTTTACTACGTCCAAATAGAAAAACCCATCCCTGCATTCCATAATAAGACCATGAAATCATGGTAGAGAATGCAAATAGGATTACTGCAAAAGTTAGTACTGCTGAAAAGTGGGGTAGTGCAGAGTCAAAAGCAATGGCGGTAAGTTCAACACCCTCTGTAATTTCTTGACCATACGTTACAATATTATTATCAAAATTAGTAATAATAATAACTAGAGCTGTCATAGTACAAATAATCACAGTATCTATAAAAGGTTCTAAAAGTGCTACAATTCCTTCTGATGCCGGATATTTTGTACGTACTGCTGAGTGAGCAATTGCTGCCGAACCAACGCCAGCTTCATTAGAAAATGCTCCTCTACGTATACCTTGAATCATAACCCCAACAACACCACCAGCAATTCCATAACCAGAGAATGCACCTTCGAATATCGCTTTGAACGCAGCGCCGATATGCTGATAATTTATTACTAGAATTACAATAGCGGCTAACACATATATTGCAGCCATAAAAGGAACTATCTTTTCTGTAACTTTAGCTATACGCTTAATTCCACCAATAATTACAATCGCTACGATTATAGCCATAATAATCCCGAACCAAATAGAGGCACTTGTATCTTGTAAACTAAATAATTGAACGAATTGTGCAGCAGCTTGATTGGCTTGAAACATGTTGCCACCACCAAACGAACCACCTACGGCAAAAACAGCAAAAATTATTGCAAAGATTTTACCTAATCCTTTTAAGCCTTTATCTCCTAATCCCTTTTTAAGGTAATACATTGGACCTCCATAAACAGTACCATCGGGACCAACATCTCTAAATTTTACTCCTAAAGTACACTCTGTGAATTTAGATGCCATTCCTATAAACCCTGCAATAATCATCCAAAAAGTAGCTCCGGGACCTCCAATAGAAAGAGCAACAGCCACACCAGCAATATTACCTAACCCAACGGTTGCAGATAAGGCAGCGGTAAGTGCTTGGAAATGGGAAACTTCACCCTCAACATCATCTTTTTCTTCTAACAGTTTGTCTAATGTGTCTAATTGTTCTTCTACATCATCGACATCATATAATTCATCTGCACCATGTTTTTCAATATCTTCATATCTACCTTTTACAACTTTTAATGCAGTTCCAAAATGGGTTATATTTATTAATTTGAAATAAAAAGTAAAAAATAAAGCACCACCTATAAGAACGATTAGTACCCAAGGAATATGAAACGATTCTGAAAATGGTATTTCATAAAAAACTAATTCTACGAACCAACCAGTATATTTTTTAAATATTTCATCTATTCTTTCGCCTAAGTCAGATTCCTGAGCAAAGGTTAAGTACGGTATTAATAATGTTAGAATGCTAAGAAGATATTTCTTCATATATAAGTTTTTATAAATCTGTAATCTGATTAATAAGATAGAAATATCCTTAAAATAAACCAAAAATTCAAGGAATTAGTCAGAAATCTATGAAGTAAGGTTTATAAAAAAATGAGTTATAGTTTAATAAAACAAAATAATCCGTTGTCATGGTCTATTAAATAGGCTTACAACGGATTATTAAGTAAATGAAAATAACTTTTTTGTACTTATATTAAGTTACTACTTAAATTCCTTCTAGTTGTTTGTTTTTTGGATATGTAATAGTATATCCTATTTTAAACGTTTTAGTTTCATTTGGTTTTAAATCTATTTTCCAAGTCATTTCTCCTTTTTCATTATCTATATTAGCACCAGAGGTTTTATCTAATCTTACTTCAATATCTTTTTCCGTCGAAACAGGGAACTGTTCTTTTACTTCTATACTAGTAGCTTCATTACGAGTGTTTTTTATTTCTATTTCGTATACGTAGCTACGTTTTTGCGTACTGCCTAAAAAAGAAGTTTTACTTCCTTCTTCATCAATACGTCTACGCTTTGTAATAATTCTTTCATCTTTACCTAAACTAACTTCTAATTTATCATCTGTAGTTTTAGGGTTTATAAATGATTTTCCTGCATATTGTCCATCAACTATTAATTGAGCTTCACCTGGTAAAAGATGATAAGTTTCCCAATTTGATATTCTTGCCAATAAAAATGCAGCTTCATGTTTAGCTGGAATACTATAATATGTATATTCTGAAGGCATTTTGTAATTCTGCAATTCTATGGCAATTGGCTTTTTATTGGTATATATATCATAGGGTGTTTCTATAACAAAAGAAGTTTCTAATTGCGACTCCTGAACCGTAGCCATAGATTTATTTCTTGCAAAAGCATTTCCTGAAACAGCTATACTTTCCAACAAAGGCGATTGATTATTCATTTTAGACATATAGGATATCCACCAAGTACTTAATTGTGGAATGTTATTATCTACATGAGGTTTTGCGTTTGAAAATTGCAATGGGATTTGTTTCCAGTCAACTCCAGTTTGCTGCGAAACATTTGCATTGTAAACCAAATCTATAGGTTCATTTAAGCTGTTTACTTTAATCTCATAACTCGGATTCCAATTTACATTTTGTGTGTAATATTCAATATCGAAGTCAGTTTTTATTTCTTTATCAGTAAAAACTGTAAGTACAATTTGGCCCGCATTTGCATTCTCGCCACCAGATTCTGCTAATTGCTTAGCTAGATTATCTACTTCTTTCTTTTGTTCGGTTTCTTCCTTTTTTAACTGAGTAATTGTATTGGATATCTTTTTATATTCCGCTCTATAATAAGCAAGCATATTTGAGATACTATTTGGAGTAACACCAGAATTGCCACCAAAGCTTTTGTTTGCTTCTAATAAGGATAAAGCACTTTCTTCACTTTTTAATTCAATCGTTTTATATTGAAGTGATTCCAATGCGGCATCATATTTTTCTTTTAGAGCTAAATAGGAACTACTTTTATTTTCAGAAGAAGAAAGATAATCATTCTCAAAAGACACAGATTGAATGGTTAAATCTTTATTACTACTAACAATCCGAATACTCTCTGGATTAAGTTGTCTAGCTACTTGGTTAATTACCAATTCAGAAATGCCCGAAGGTATTGTTGTGGTAGGAGTAGTGTGCTTCATATTTGCACCAATACTATATATTGTAACTCCTTTTAATTCGCTATTAGTGCTTTGAATATCTTGTGCGGTAGTTAAAAATGAAAACATAAAAAAACTACATACAAATAATCCTAGTTTTAAGGGCATGGTGTTATTTATCATAATATGATTTTTAATTTTAAGATGAGTAATCAAATTAAATGCCATAGAGAGATTACAGACTTCTTTTCTGAGAATTTAAGTAATCTAGTTATACTTTAATTACTCATGTTTTTCTTCCTCATCTTTGAAGAGTATTTGATATACTAAATAAAACCCAATAGAAGCTGCAAAAATAAATAGTAGGATTGCCAATCCAGGATAGCCTATAATTGTCCATTCAGTGGGAACACGCATCATTAGCGCAGCCCCTAAAATAAGTGCGGCAACTACTAAGCCTGTCGTAATTCTATTGGCTACTTTTTGTAATGCTAGAATAAATCTACGTTCATCAATCGCATCTACCGATATTTTAAATTTGTTGTCTGCAAGGTTCTCTGTTATTCTATTTAATCGCTTTGGCATATTTTCTGCCAATTCTTTACTTTCTAATAATGTTTCTAGTACATGGCCAGATTTTAAATCTTTAACCATACGTTCTCGCATCAAATGCTCGATATAGTTCTTTACTGTTTCTTGTAATTGATGCTCTGGAGATAAGAAAGCAATGATTTGATCCATATTAAGTAGAATCTTACCTAAGATAGTAAGTTCAACAGGCAATTGAATATTT
Source organism: Bacteroidota bacterium (assembly GCA_021793135.1). GTDB lineage: Bacteria > Bacteroidota > Bacteroidia > Flavobacteriales > Flavobacteriaceae > JAJYTI01. The sequence goes on along the minus strand of JAJYTI010000057.1, from coordinate 4,863 downwards.
TGATGAATGGCTATTTTATTAATATCCAATATTGCACGGCCAGTTTTTAAATCCTTAGCATGACTGTATTGGTTTTCTTGTATTTGCCGAGTAACTTTTCGTCTAAAGTTATCTGTATCGGTGTTTTTCTCATCATATTTACTAAAGGAGAGTAAAACATCGGTTACTTGATTACCATCGTTATTTCCTAGACCTATCATTAATCTAAGAATGTTTTCTTGCATTTCATCATCAAACCTCGCTACCATCCCTAAATCCATTAATCCAAGTTTGTGGTCTTTGGTTATATGAACATTTCCGGGATGTGGATCGGCATGCGCGAAACCATCTACTATAATTTGTTTTAAATATCCTTTGATAAGATCATCTACGATTTCTTTCTTAGGGATACTATCTAATTGAAAAGGGGAGAGGGAAGTAACTTTTTGTCCATCAACAAACTCCATTGTAAGCACGCGTTGTGAACAATAACTAGGAATTATACCAGGCACATAAATATAATTGAATTCCTTCATGTTCTCTTTAAGCACCTTTAAATTTTGTGCTTCTTTTTGGTAATCTAATTCCTGAAGTAGTATGTATTGTAATTCTTCTATAATACTGTTTAAAGAGAATTTACGAGCAGTTTCGCTATGTTTTTCAGCCTTTTCAGATAAGGTCATTAGAGTTTCTAAATCCTCTACAAAGTGCTTACGTATTCCTGGACGTTGAATTTTAACCGCGACTTTTTCTCCAGAATGCAGTACCGCTTCGTGTACTTGACCAATAGAAGCGCTCGCCATAGGCTCAGGATTGAAAGATTTGAAAGCTTTCGATATTCTATCACCTATTTCTTCTCTAAACAATTGTTCTACCTCTTCGTAGGATACCGAATCAACATCGTCTTGCAAATTTGCCAACGCATCTAAATAGGGCTGAGGAAGCATGTCTGGACGAGTAGATAACAATTGGCCTAACTTGATATAGGTAGGTCCCATCTCTTTTAAATCGTTTACTAGCTCTTGTGGGCTATGATCCCAATCATAATCCTCTTGTGTTTCGATATCTTGAAGTTGCTCATCAGATTCCGAAAAAATATCTGTATTCCAATATTTATGGACAAATCGGAAAAAGCGAATGTACTTGTCGTATTTTTCTGGTAATATGCTCATAAGTAAAATTTGAATCTTAAAAATATCGAATTTATTCCATTTATCCATCTTGTTGAGATAGATAGAATGAAATAAATATTAGTCTAATAATAGTTAGGAGAATTGAGTTTAGATTAAAACTAGAAAAGTTAAAACTTTACCTTAAAATAAATTAGATTCTTTCTGAGTTTGTTTTCATAGAAATTAACCAGAACAATACAAATGCAAGAAAAGAAGGTAGCAACCAAGGAATTTCATACTTATGTAATGGAATAGCATTTAATATCGAATCCATAGTACTTTGAGCAATACCTAAATTGGATAATAAACCTATTATTGCAACTATAAATGTAATGCTTATTGCTGCAATATAAGGTATTTTACTACGAACAAACTTTCCGAAAAATACAATATAAAGTGCCATACATACGGCTACTGGATATACTACGGCTAAGAATGGGAAAGCATAGTCTATTATATTATCTACCCCATAAACGGATAAGAACCCACTAATTAAACATACAATTATTACTAATAATCGATAACTAAGTAAATTGTTGCTCAATTTACTGAAGTAATCACTTACTGCACTTGTTAAAGCTATAGATGTTGTTAAACATGCAAGTCCTACACATAAAGCCAATAATATAGTCCCTTTTGAGCCTAAAACTCCATTTGAAATATGAAGTAATAAATCGGTTCTTTGTACAGTCCCATCTGTATTATATCCTGAGGTAGCCCCTAAATATACCAAACCGCCGTAAATAATTATTAAACAAGACATCGCAATAAGAGCTGAGATTGTAGTGACTTGTTTTTTATCTTTTACTTGAACATGTCCTTTAGCTTTAATAGCAGCTATTATAATACCAGCCATAACAAAAGAAGCCAACAAATCCATTGTTTGGTAACCTTCTCTAAAACCAGCTACAAAAGCTTCTGAGTTCGAACTTAACTGTTTTAAATTAGCATCTAATGGCGAAAATACGCCAACTGCAATCAATATTATTAAAATTAATAATAGTAGTGGAGTTAAAAACTTTCCAATAATATCTACAACTTTCGTCGAGGATAAAGAAAGTGCCATGGTAACCGTAAAAAATATAATAGAAGATATAATAGGGTTGGCTTCTGGCATTAAGGTTTGCACACCTACTTCGAAGGTTGTTGCAGCAGTTCTAGGTATTGCAACTAATGGTCCTATACTAAGCATACAAATTGCAGTAATAATAATACTGAAGATAGGGTTAATTCGATTTCCTACGTCATTAAAATTATCTCCAGAAACAACTACAGCCATAACTCCTAAAAAGGTAGCACATACACTTGTTATTGCAAATCCTAAAATTGCAGGAAACCATGCTGAGCCAGAAAAAAGCCCCAATATAGGAGGTAAAATTAAATTTCCTGCTCCAAAAAACATCGCAAAAAGTGCAAAACCTACCGTAATGGAATCAATAACTTTCTTTTTATTCATATTGTAATTTGTCAAATGTCTGAAGTTGATTTCAAGGAATTATTGAAATAATATGGCAATATACGAATAAACTTGCATTGTTAATTTGTCTTAAAATCAAAAAAATTATCGGTAAAAATTATAATAATCCGTTCGTTTGTCAAATTCGTAAAAATCACATGTAAAAATATGGTAATGCTATATATGGAATAAAAAAAATCGACTTTAACAGCGAAAATGCTAATTAAAGTCGATTAAAATATTTGCAGGAATTAAATCAGATTTAGGATTCCAATAGTTTTAGAACTTCATCTGTAGCTTCCATATTATGGAAAACTTTTTGTACGTCATCATCGTCTTCAAAGGCATCAATAAGTTTAAGAATATCTTTTGCAGACTCTACATCCAATTCATTGGTTGTTACAGGAATACGTTGTAATTCTGCATTCTTAACTTCAATTTTTAATTTCTCTAATAAAGCAGACATACTACCAAAGTCGGTGTATTCTGTATATACGATAAAGATATCATCTTCATCTTCATAAGAAGTAGCTCCACCTTCGATAAGTTCTAATTGCAACTCTTCCAAATCCCAATCTAGGTTTTCTTTGTCTATGGTGAACACTCCAGTTCTATTAAAAATAAATTCTAACGAACCATTTGTTCCTAATGTACCATCGTGCTTATTAAATATAGCTCGTACGTTTGCTACGGTACGGTTGGTATTATCTGTAGTACATTCAATGAAAAAAGCAATTCCATGTGGACCATATCCTTCAAAAGTAATTTGATCGTATGTATCGGCATTGGCTCCTGTAGCTTTCTTAATAGCACGCTCAATATTATCTTTTGGCATGTTTTCTCCACGTGCGTTTTGAATTGCGTTACGTAATGCCGGGTTTGTTTCTGGATCTCCGTTATTATTATTTTCTTTAATAGCTACGGTAATATCCTTAATTAAACGTGTAAATATTTTTCCACGTCTTTTATCTTGTGCACCTTTTCTGTGCTTTATGTTTGCCCATTTACTATGTCCTGCCATAAAAATATGCTTTTAAAGTTATTAGTATTCTCCTCTGAGAATCGATTCGCAATTTACGTAATTTTCTCTTATTTTTCAAGCCCGTATTTATTTGTAAATAGGAGTGAAGTTATATTAAAGAATTAATTTCTATTCTTTGAAAAAGTATTTAATTCGTTTACGTAAAAATTAGAATCTAATTGAACTTCTGCACCCTTAAATATTTTATGTTTTTTCCACTTTGTAGTTGGTTCTAACCATACTTCTTGCTTGTCTATAAATAATCGAATAGGCATTACAAAATTATTGGGTACTTCTTGGTAACGGTAGAATAAACGACTTCCTTTCACATGCCATTCAAAAGATGGAATTTGTGCTTGACGAAGGTATACATCAAAGAAAGATTGTAAATCTTTGTTAGCCATTCGGGCGATTTCATTTTCAACCATTTCCGAATCTACAGAAGTCTGTTTAAACTTTTGTTGCAAATGCTGTAAGATTTCGCGCCATATTTTATCATCATTTATTATCTGGCGTAACGTTAATAAGACATTGGCTCCCTTATAATAAATGTCAGAACTTGGTTGATCATGGATACCGTATTTACCCTGAATAGGGGTTTCATTGTTTATTCTATCTCGAGTACCTCTAGTATATGCTTGTCCAGCATCTTTGCCATGAAAGTATTCTACATATAAAGCTTCGCCATAACTTGTAAACCCTTCGTGTAGCCACATGTCTGCAATGTCATTATGTGTCAAACTATTTCCAAACCATTCGTGAATAGATTCATGTACTATCATAAAATCGAAAGTCAATCCATAACCAGAATTGGATATATCATTTCCAGTATAACCTTGCTGAAATCCATTCCCCCAAGCTACATTACTTTGATGTTCCATACCAACAAATGGGGCCTGAGTAAGTTTATAACCATCGTTATAGAACGGGTAGGGGCCAAACCAAAATTCCATTGCTTCTAACATGTTTGTAACCTGAGAAAAGTGCTCTATTGCTTCCGATTTATATAACGCTAAGGGATAATAAGTAAGATCTAACTCGCCATTTAAACCATTGTATGTGTCTTTTATGGTAGTGTATTTTCCTAAATTGAAACTTACATTATAATTATTTATTGGACTTTGTACTTGCCAATGCCATGTACGCTTTCCTTGACCCGTTTCATAGGAAGAAATAAGCCTCCCATTACCAATTATTGCATATCGATTATCCGTAGTGTAGTATAAATCTACACC
>JAJYTI010000056.1 GCA_021793135.1 Bacteroidota bacterium | reverse complement strand
TCACCTCGGTTTTTTATTTATGCCATATCTATAATGATTTTGCTGAGGTGAGTTAATACCAAATAGTGATTGCTATTAGAGAAGATATAGAAATAACTAGCCATAGTATAATTCCTAACGCCATAGGTTTCACTCCAGATGATTTTATCCTTTCTTTAGATAGGCTAGTTCCTATAAGAAATAATGTTAATACTAAAAGTAATCTTGATATACTTGAGATTTTCACTGATAATGTTTCTGGAAACTTTGTGTAAGTATTAATAATTATAGCTAGTAAAAAAAGAAAAATAAACCAAGGGATTTTCACTCCTTCCCCTTTGCCTTTAAATAGTATTAAAGAAATTATAGATACTGGTATTATCCATAAAGCTCTAGCCAGTTTTACAGTAGTGGCTACACTCAAAGCTTCATTTCCATACGCTTGAGCTGCTCCTACTACCGAGCTAGTGTCATGAATAGCTATAGCTGCCCATAACCCAAAATTATATTGCGATAAATCAAGTAAATGCCCTATATATGGGAAAAGCAATAATGCTATAGCATTTAAAATAAAAACTACGGCTAATGCAATTGATATATTTTCATTTTTTGAACGAATTACAGGTGCTACAGCAGCAATAGCACTCCCACCACAAATTGCTGTTCCAGTTGCAATTAGGTGTGATAGTTTTTTATCTAATTTGAGGGCTTTACCAATTAAATATCCTAATCCTAATGTTGTTATAATAGAAAATAACGTGAGTAGAAATCCATCTTTACCAGCAGCCAATGCCTCACTCATGTACATCCCAAAACCCAATCCAATTACTGCAATTTTTAATAACCATTTTACCGCTTTCTGGCTTAAATCTGCATAAGGATGTTTAAAAAATAAAGCATATACAATTCCTAAGGCTAGAGCTATGGGACTATTTATAAATCCAGAAAGACTAATAAGGACAAGAATAAAAAATACAATCTTACTTGATAAGGATTGTGTAGTCATTAAATATGGTTTTACTACAAATATCCGTCTTATAGTTTAATAAATAGGATAGGATTTTATAATGCAGTATAAGCATTTGTTATAATTGACTTGTATTATACTCAGATTTAAAGAAAGTTTTTAAAGAGTTTATAGCTTTGGTATGTACTCCATGCAATGTGGCAAAGTAGAATACTCGTTGTATATCTACTCCTTTTATATCAATAATCCGGAATTTTTTGCTACGTAATTCTTCTGCTATTGAGTGAATAGAAATAAAAGAAAAACTATTACTATGAAGAATGTAGTTTTTTATACTTTCTGAGCTTCCTAAAACCAAATCTATTTTTAAATCCTTTGCTTGAATATGGTTTATTTCTAGATGTTGTTCAATAATCTTTCTAGTTCCCGAACCTTTTTCTCTTAAAACTAAGGGAATAGATTTAAGTTGATTTAAGTTTATTTCATCCGTATTTGCAAGTGTTGTATTATCTGACTTGGTAACTAATACAATTTCATCCTTTACAAAAGTTTCATAGTGAATAGAAGGATTTGTGGCGGAGCCTTCGGTAAATCCTAAATGCAATTTCTGGTCGATTAATAGCGATTCTATATCTTCCGAGTTTGCATTTAAAAGCTCAAAGTCTGTGTCAGGGTATTTCTGATTGAGTTTATAAAGCAGTGTTGGGAGTAGATATTGGGCAATAGTAGTACTTGCACCAATAGTTATTTGTTTTGGAAAAATTTTATTGAAATGTTGAAAATTACTTTCTAATTCCTGATAAAGTACTAAAATCTTATTTGTGTATTCTAGGAATAATTCGCCCTCCTCGGTTAAACTTATTTTGTTTCCTAATCTATGGAATAATGCTTTTTCATATTGTTTTTCTAACTCATTGATATGCCTGGTAACTGCTGGTTGTGATATGTACAAAGCTTTTGAAGCTTTCGTAAAACTTAAATTGTCTGCTACCTTTTTAAATACTAGTAATCGAAAATCCATAATTAGAAATTAGCTGTTCTATGAAAACACAAAATACATAAAATAATAATGTGTAAGTTGACGCAGGCTATAGTAGTGGAGAAAGCAATCCTGCTATTTTCTCCCAAAGCATACGGAACTTGTTACGTTGCATCCACTTTACTATATTGACTTCGTGAGAGTTTTTCAAGTCCTCTTTAAATTGATTATGCAATTCTTTCGCTACTTCAGAATCGTAAATAAATGCATTTACCTCAAAATTTAAATCAAAGCTTCTATAATCTAAATTAGCTGTTCCTACAATGGATAACTTGTCATCTATAACTAATGTTTTAGCGTGAATAAATCCCTTATGATAACGATATATTTTTACACCTGCATTGAGTAATTCTTTAAAATACGATTGTGATGCAGCATTTACTAATTTGGAATCGGATTTATCAGGAACTAGCAAACAAACTTCTACACCGCTTTTTGCCATTAGGCACAAAGCATTTTGTAAGCTTTCATCTGGAATATAATATGGTGTAGTAGCGTAAACATATTTCTTAGCATTATGAATAGCCTGAAGTAAAGAGAATAAAATGGTAGGCATAGCATAGTCTGGACCTCCTGCGGCAATTTGAACAAATTTGTTTCCAGAAGTGTTATTTAGACCTTCAAATAAATCTGGAGTAGGTGTTATTGGAGTTTTAGCGCAGAAATTCCAATCTGCAATAAAAATTGCTTGTAGGCTTGCAACAACAGGTCCTTCAAGATATAAATGAGTGTCACGCCAATAAAAGGGATTTGATTTACTGTTGCTATATCTATCACTCCAATTTATACCTCCTACAAAGCCTACATTACCATCAATAACAATGATTTTCCTGTGATTTCTATAATTTATTCTGTTAGCGAGCGCTAACAACTTAATTTTATAAAAAGGATATATATCAATTCCTAATTTGCGCCAGCGTTTTGTTAGCTTTTTCCGTATAGAGCTACTCCCAAAATCATCATAGATAACCCTTACAGTTACCCCTTCCTTTACTTTTTTAGCTAGAAGATTTTCTAATTTTTCTGTAATCACTCCTTCTTCTAGAATATAATATTCTAAGTGAATGCTTTTAGTTGCTTTTGCTATTTCTTCTAGAACCTTGGTGAATTTATGTTCTCCATTTTTAAGAATCTCAACTTTGTTGCTACTTGCAAGTGGACTGCTATTGGCTCTTAATAAAAATTGAGGAATACGTTCGTCTAATATTTGTTGGCTTTGTTCTATGGTTTTAAGACTTCTCTCATGCATTAATTGCACTACAAGTGTTTGAAGTGCTCCGCTTGCTAAAACCTTTTTAGAGTAAATCTGACGTTTTTTGTAATTTACACCAAAAGAGAAATAAATTATGATACCAATAAAAGGTACAAGAATTATGGTGAGCAAATAAGCTAGTGTTTTGGTACTGCTTCTAGTATCGCTTATTATGCGATAACTGGTAAATAGAATCATTACCAGATATAGTATTTCTAATGTAATTACCCACCACTTCATATTGTATTGATACTTATTTTAGAATATCTTGAGAGGTAATTAGTATAGCTCCTTCTTTTTCTAGGGCATTTAAAGCTTTTATGTCATCACCAGGATTTTGATTTACAGGTTTAATAGCATCTGTAATAACATAAGTTTTAAAATTTTCTTTTAATGCATCCATTACCGAAGCTTTTACACAGTAGTCTGTTGCGATTCCAGAAACATAAAGTTCACTTACATGTTTCTCGCGTAAATAGGCTGCTAGGTTTTTATTAGTTGCTTCAAATGCAGAGTAACCATCGTCCTTATTATCCGTTCCTTTATAAAATATCTGTTGAATTTTTTTATCATTTAATTCACTAGGAAAAGCAGCTCCTTTTGTATCTGCAACACAATGTATTGGCCAAATATCGAAATGTACAGTCTTTTCAGGATGCCAATCTTTACTGGCTAGAACAATAGGGAAGTGTTCTATTAAATGATTTATTATAGGAATAATTTTATCACCATCTTTTACACCTAAACTACCGTTTGGTAAAAAATCATTTTGTACATCGACTATCAATAATGCTTTCATTTTGCTTTTATGAGAATTAGATTATTATTTCACATATAAACAAAGATACAGAAAGTGTGCCTTAATAGAGCAGTTGTGTTAACTTTTGATAAGTAGGAAGTCCAGTACAGATAAATCTCTTATTTTTGTATTTTGGATTTCCTAAATTAAATAAAGAATAATCTATATGCTGAAGAATGTAGACATGACGTCATTACCATCTATTTTGGACAACGACTTTTATAAATTCACCATGCAATGTGCGGTTGTAAAGTTGTTTCCAGATGTAAAGGCAAAGTATCAATTTATAAATAGAGGAGAACATAGTTTCCCTGAAGGATTTGGAGATGCTTTGCGAGAGTCTGTAGATGCTATGGCCAAATTAAAATTAACCAAAGATGAGAAGCAATATTTAATTGAAACTTGTCCGTATTTAAATCCAGCATATATAGACTTCTTAGCAGGATATAGATATGATCCGTCAGAGGTGTTTATACATCAAGAAGGAAATGAACTTGAAGTGCATATTAATGGATACTGGTATCGTACCATATTATGGGAAGTCCCCTTATTGTCATTGATTAGTGAATTGTATTATAAATTTACACATCAAGAACGTTGGACAAATGATAAGATAATTGCAAACACCAATGAAAAAACAAAATTGTTTAATAAGTTGGGTGTTCAATATGCCGAATTTGGTACGCGTCGAAGACACTCTTATAAAGTACATCGTAAAGTAGTAGAGGTTCTTTCTAAGTGTGAAAAACGAGGCTTTATAGGTTCGAGTAACGTACATATGGCAATGTTATATGGTGTAAAACCAATTGGTACACATGCGCATGAATGGTTTATGTTTCATGCCGCTCGATATGGATTTAAGATGGCCAATGCAATGGGTTTAGAAAATTGGGTAGAAGTATTCCGCGGAGATCTAGGAGTTGCTCTTTCTGATACTTATACCACAGAAGTATTTTTTAAACAGTTCGATAAAAAATTCGCTAAGCTTTTTGATGGTGTTCGACACGATAGTGGAGATCCAATAGAATTTGCTAATAAGACCATAGAACATTACGAATGTCATGGCATAAACCCACTTTATAAATTCATTATTTTCTCCGATGGTTTAAATCCAGAAAAGATACAGAGTATTACCGAAGCCACACAAGGTAAGATTGGTATATCCTTTGGAATTGGGACCAACTTGACAAATGATGTAGGTTTGAGACCAATGAATATTGTATTAAAACTTACGGATATAATGTATGATAACTCGGAGTGGATACCTACAGTTAAACTATCGGACGAGCCAAATAAACATACTGGAGATCCAAATTTGATTCGTTTAGCACAAGAGCTGTTGAATATTTCTTAAGCAGGATTTTAAAAGAGATTTTGTTAATTTTTTTGGCAATACGTATGGGAAATACGATATTGTAAGAGTAAAACTATTTGTTGCTAATAATAATTCTTTACTTCTACAATAATTAGCAGCATAAAAAAATTGACTTATTTAATGAATCCTTTTAAAGAGAAATTGTCGTTAGATGCAATACGTGCATTGCAAAGCAATCGACTTAAAAAAACTATAACGCACGCTTATAACAATATTCCTTATCAAAAAAATAAATTAGATAAAGCAGGTATTCATCCTGACGATATTCAGTCTATTGAGGATATTCATAAGCTCCCATTTACTACTAAAGAAGATTTACGTAAAAATTATCCATACGGTATGTTTGCAGTACCGATGAATAAAATTGCAAGAATACATGCTAGTAGTGGAACTACCGGACAGCCTACAGTTGTGGGGTATACAAAAAATGATTTAGATGTTTTTGATGAGGTAGTAGCAAGATCATTATATGTTGCTGGTGCTAGAGAAGGGATGATTATGCACAACGCGTATGGTTATGGTCTGTTTACAGGTGGTTTGGGTATTCATGGTGGAGCAACAAAGTTAGGAATGGCAGTTATACCTGTGTCGGTAGGGATGACAGATAGGCAACTTACCATATTACAAGAGTTTAAACCAGATGTAATTTGTTGTACTCCCTCTTACGCACAATTCTTAGGACAAGAATTTTATAAAAAAGGTATAGATACAAAAGAACTACAACTAAAATATGCCGTTTTAGGTGCAGAACCATGGACAGAATCTATTAGAGCACAGGTAGAGGCAGACTTGAGTGTAAAAGCAACTAATATTTACGGACTAAGCGAGATAATAGGACCAGGTGTTTCGCAAGAAAGTGTTTTAGAACAAGGAACAGGAAGTTATATTTGGGAGGATTATTTTTTCCCAGAAGTAGTTGATAAGAATACAGGAGAGCCTTTACCTTATGGAGAAGAAGGAGTTTTAGTATTTACCACTTTAACTAAGGAGGCACTACCTATAATGCGTTATTGGACAAATGATATTTGTTCGATTCAATATGATGAAAATAGTGCCTTACCATATATAAAAATGTCTAAAATTAAAGGTAGAGCCGATGACATGGTAATTGTAAGAGGAGTAAATCTTTTCCCTACGCAAATAGAAGAGGTTTTAGCAGATGTAGACAAGATAGTCCCAAATTATCAGATGCATGTAGATAGAAAAAATAGCTTGGATTCTATTTGTGTGAAATGTGAAGTGAAGCAAGGAGTTTCTGTAGAAGATAAATTACTTATAAAACAATTGCAATCGCAAATAAGAGCAAAAATAGGTATTGCTTGTGATGTGGAGCTTACAGAGCCATTTAGTATGCCAGAAAGCCAAGGTGGTAAAACACAAAGAATTTTTGATGTACGAAAGATATAAATTGTAAAATAAATCCAGAGAAGGAACTTGATTAAGAAAAAATAAAAAAGTCGCTTCAATTTTTGAAGCGACTTTTTCACTATAGTTATAAGCTTGTTGGATTAGATATCATCAAAACTGATGTCTGTGAAATCACTCACATCGGTATCTAATTCATTTCCTACCTTAACAGTTTCACCTTCCTCTTTATTGAAGTTCTTCTGATGGCGCTCACTTATTACTTCTTCACCTTTTTCGTCAACGATGAAATTCATCATTTGCTCTAGGTTGTCTTGGAAGTCTTGGAAGTCCTCTTTATACAAGTAAATTTTATGCTTCTTGTAGTAGAACGATCCGTCCTCATTCGTAAATTTTTTACTTTCTGTTACGGTTAAGTAGTAATCGCCAGCTCGTGTTTCACGTACGTCAAAAAAGTAGGTTCTCCTTCCTGCTCGCATTACTTTAGATTGTATCTCTTCTCTCTCCGCTGTTTGCTGCTCGCTCATAATGATTAATAATTTTTAAATTAATTAACGATGTGCCAAAAATCCAAAAAAAACTAGAATAATGCTAGTTTAAAATCAGTTTTCTTTTTCTAAAAGTTGCTTGGCATATAAGTCTTTGTAATATCCTTCTGTTTCTATAAGTTGTTTGTGTGATCCTTCTTGAATAATCTTGCCATTTTCAAGTACAATGATCCTATCTGCATTCTTTGCAGTAGAGACTCTATGGCTTACAATTAAAGTTGTTTTATTTGAGGAAACCTTTTTTAAATTATTCAATATAGTTTCTTCTGTTTCAGTGTCTACCGCCGATAAAGAGTCGTCTAACAATAGGATTGTAGGATCTTTAATAAAAGCTCGAGCTATAGATACACGTTGTTTTTGTCCACCACTTAAAGTTATTCCACGCTCTCCTAATATAGTATCATAACCTTTATTCAGCCCTATGATGTTATCATGAACAGAAGCTTGTTTTGCTGCTTCTTTAATCTCTTCTTGTGTTGCATCTATTTTTCCAAAGCGTATATTATGATTAATTGTATCGCTAAACAGAAAAGAATCTTGAGGTACGTAACCTATCGCATTACGAATTGAGTTTAAGTTAATTTGTTTAATGTCGACATTATCAATAAAAAGTGTGCCATGAGTGGTGTCGTAAAGCCTACCTATTAAATCTAATAATGTAGATTTACCCGACCCAGTATTTCCCATAATCGCGATAGTCTCTCCACTTTTTATATGTAGTTGTATGTTTTGTAAAGCTTTTATACCAGTATCTGGATAAACAAAACTAACATTGTCAAAATGAATATCACCTTTTATCTCCATTGCCTGCGAATTTGGGTTTTTTATTTCTGGAGTTACGTTAAGGAATTCATTGATACGTTTTTGAGAAGCTTCTGCGCGTTGAACCATGGAGGTTATCCAACCTACAGATGCAACAGGCCAGCTTAACATATTTACATATATAAGAAATTCTACTACTGTTCCAAGATCTATCGATCCTTGAATGTATTGTCTACCACCAATGTAAACAACCAATATATTACTCAATCCTATTAATAGTAACATTAATGGAAAAAAGAAGGCTTGTACTTTAGCTAGGTCTATGTTTTTATCTTTGCTCTTCTCAGCCAAATCTTTAAAAGAGTCATAATGACGACTTTCTATTCCATAAGCTTTTATAATTCTAATTCCGCTAAAACTTTCTTGCGTAGCAGTAGTAAGTTTAGAAAGATATTGCTGTACTATAGTAGACTTGTGGTGAATGGCAATACTTAGTTTGTAGATGGCAAACGATAAAATAGGTAGTGGTACAATTGTATATAATGTTAGAATTGGTGCTTTTATAAACATATAAGTGATAACAACTATAAAAAGTGTAACAGTGCTTGTACCATACATAAGTGCAGGACCAGCATAATTACGTATACTAGATACATCCTCGCTTATTCTATTCATTAAATCACCAGTTCTATTTTTTTTATAAAAACTAAGAGAAAGCTCTTGATAATGTTGATATACTTCATTTTTTAAATCGTACTCTATGTATCTAGATACGACAATGATAGTTTGACGCATTAAAAAAGTTAAGAATGCCGATAGAAGAGTAGCTCCTACAATAAGTAATATATTGAAAAGCATTTCAGATTTAATGTAGTCCATATCAGTAACTTCTCCCTCTATACCTGCACGTATTATATTTACGGAATCACCAATCTTCATTGGGACAAGTAGTTTGAAAAGAGTTGCTATTACAGTGATAAGCAAACCAAAAAGCAATTGCCATTTGTACTTAACAAAAAACTTGTTTATATATTTTAACTCTTTCATACGATGATATTAGTTGTGCGAATGTCTTTTACATCTAGTTAATTAGATTTAAATCACATGCTATAAAAGAGTGTAAAGATAATTCAACTAAGTAAGTTTAGAAAATAAGTTAACTACTTCTATTTGAAGAGTTGCGAATAGTTTCAAGCAAGTTAATGTAAAATATCTTTGTTTTATGCTTATAATTGAAAGCATATTGTAGTATCTTTGCCCTTCGAAATAGATAGAAATTACAAATCAAGTTCTTATAAATATGCTTACGCGACGACATATCAGGGTTAAGGTGTTACAATCCATCTATTATTTCCATCAAAACAGGCATCAAGACCTTGGTGTTCAAGAGAAATTTTTGTGGCATAGCCTTGATCAAATGCGAGATTTATATCTACTACAATTACAATTATTTGTGGAGATTAGAAAACACGCAGAAACCTATAGAAAACGTTCAAAAAACAGATTTACCCAATCTCAAGATAAATCTAGTAGCAGTATCAACTTTATTAATAATAAGTTGTTGTTGCTTATTGAAAATAATGAAGAACTAAAAGATACAATAGAAAAAAAACGTTTGAACTATTGGGAGCTAGACGATGAGTTTGTTCATACTTTCTTTGGCGAACTACGTGAAAAAGATTGGTTTATTGACTATTTGTCTATAGAAGACCCTAGTTTTAAAGACGATAAAGAGGTGGTAGTGCGATTATTTAAAGAAATTATTGCACCAAATGAAGGGCTATATCAATATCTTGAAGAGAAACGATTAACATGGTTGGATGATTATCCTTTAGTAAATACAACGATATTAAAAGTATTTAAACGTGTTAATCCTAGTAATGTGGCAACTTTTTTAATTCCGGATTTATATAAAAGTTTTGATGATAAAGAGTATGCATTGCAATTACTTCGTAAAGTAATTTTGAACGACGAAAAGCTATCAAAAGAAATTAAGGGTAAAACACCAAACTGGGATCAAGATAGGATTGCAGTAATGGATATGATCATTCTAAAAATGGGAATAGCAGAGTTTTTACACTTTCCCTCGATACCTGTTCGAGTTACTATAAATGAGTACTTAGAGATTGCAAAAGAATACTCTACAGCTAAAAGCAGTCTGTTTATTAATGGAATATTAGATAAGCTTGTTAAAGAGTATGAGGAAGAAGGTAAATTAAATAAAATAGGAAGAGGACTTAGGTAACCAAGAAAATTTATTTATTTTTAGCTTTTAATAAAACAATAAATAAAACACAAACAAAATGAAAAAGTCTTTATTTTTTACAGCAGCATTTGTTGCTTTCGGTTTATTTTCATGTAAAGATAATGCTACAAATAAAATAGCAGAAGAAAATGTAGCAGTAACAGAACAAAAAAATGTAGAAGAATCTACTCATCCAGTTATGTCCTTTGATGTAACCGAATTTGATTTTGGAGAAATAGAACAAGGGACTCATGTAGAGCATATGTTTACATTTACAAACACAGGTGATGCACCTTTAGTAATCACGAATGCTAAAAGTAGCTGTGGATGTACAGTTCCTGAATATACTCGTGATCCAATAGCTCCAGGAGAAAAAGGGGAAATGTTGGTTAAATTTGATGGTAGTGGTAGAGGTACAGTAAATAAAAATGTTACTGTTTTTACAAACACTGAGAAAGGAACCGAAAGATTACGTATTAAAGCAAACGTAAAGCCTAAACAATAAATAGAATAAATTTTAATAAAATAAATAGACATAATTATTATGGAAGGAGGAGGATTGGCAAGTTTTATGCCACTTATATTAATTTTTCTGGTCGCATACTTGTTTATGATTAGACCACAAATGAAACGTCAAAAACAAGAAAGAGAGTTTATAGATAAGTTAAAGGTTGGAGACAGTGTGGTTACTAAAAGTGGTATGCACGGAAAAGTAAAAGAACTTTTTGACGATGGTACTTGTATATTAGAAACAAATGCAGGGAGAATCAAGTTCGAAAGATCCTCTATTTCTATGGAGTTAAGTACTAAAGATTCAAAAGCTATTAAAAGCAAAAAATAAATCAGAAAAATTTATATCTGATATAATAAAAGCGAGGCTCCAAAATTTTGAAGCCTCGCTTTTATTATAATAGAGTTATTGTATTATTTTTTTATGTTCACTTGAAGCTT
>JAJYTI010000055.1 GCA_021793135.1 Bacteroidota bacterium | reverse complement strand
TAGGTACTACTGGGAAGAAGAATCCAATTACATATACACCTTCTTCAAGAAGTTTATTAGCCATTTCTTGAGATAACTTCGCATCGTATAGCATTACAGGTACAATTGCAGAATCTCCATCTATAATATCAAAACCAGCTTCTTGCATTCCTTTTTTGAAGTAAGCGGTGTTTTCCATTACTTTATCGCGAAGGCTAGTGTCTTTACTTAGCATGTCAAACACTTTAATAGCTGCTCCTACAATAGAGGGTGCTAATGAATTAGAGAACAAGTATGGTCTAGATCGTTGACGAAGCATTTCGATAATTTCTTTCTTACCAGTGGTATATCCTCCCATAGCTCCACCAAGTGCTTTACCTAATGTTCCGGTAACAATATCTACACGATCCATTACGTTTTTTTCTTCTAATGTACCTTTACCAGTTTTTCCGATAAATCCAGTAGCGTGAGACTCATCTACCATAACAAGTGCATTGTATTTTTCTGCTAAGTCGCATACTTCATCCAATGGCGCTACCAAACCGTCCATAGAGAATACTCCATCGGTAACGATTAGTTTAAAACGTGCACCTTTTTCTGTGGCTTCTTTTAGTTTTTCTTCTAGTTCTGCCATATCATTATTAGCATAACGATATCTTGCAGCTTTACATAAACGAACTCCATCTATAATAGATGCGTGGTTTAATGAATCAGAAATAATAGCATCTCTTTCGTCTAACAAAGGAGCGAAAACACCTCCGTTTGCGTCAAAACATGCCGCATATAATATTGTATCTTCAAAACCGTAGAAATCAGCAATCTTCTTTTCTAGTTGTTTATGAATGTCTTGTGTTCCACAAATAAAACGAACAGAAGAAACTCCATGTCCATGTGTATCTAACGTGTCTTTTGCTGCTTGAATAACATCTGGATGTGAAGAAAGACCTAAGTAGTTATTTGCACAGAAGTTTAATACTGTTTCACCAGTAGAAATTGTTATTTCTGCTCCTTGCTTAGAGGTTATGATGCGTTCTTCTTTGTAAAGACCACTTTCTTTAATCTCATGCAACTCACTTTGTAGATATTCTTGAAACTCTTTTCCGAACATAATTTTATAAAATTTAGGTTATGCAAAATTACACTTTATTTACGATAACAGCAGTATCGTTTATATATACTAGTAGCTTTTCTTTTAGTTGAATTCCCATTTCTCCTAGTGCTTGTGCATATGCTTGTATCTGAATAATATCATCATTTTTAGCCTCTCCAGTTTTGTAATCGACTAGAGTTACCGATTTGTCATTATGAAAGTTAAGTCGATCCATGCGTCGAATTTGTTTATCGGAGGTTACAATATCCAATTCTGTTCTAACAGTATCTTCAGTAGAAAATAAATGTTGTAAATCTTCATGATGTACAATAGCTTCTACAGTACTCTGTAACTTATGTAATTTCTCTATTGGGATAGCTTCTTGCAGTTCTAAAGATTTGAAATAACTAGAAGCGTCTTCTTTAGTTATTATTTGTTCTAGTATATCATGCAATTCTGTACCATACGTTATAGCCTCTTCGATTTTGCTATCCCATAGGTCAGCTTTTGCAGTGACAATGTCTAATAAGTTTGGATCGGTTAGGGTATAAACTGGTTCTATTGTTTGATCGTTTACTTCTTTAGGCTCTTTATCTTTTGGAAAAGTATGCTCACCAATGCTATATACTTCACCTTCTTCTAAGCTTCCTTTCTTATTTTCAACAAATGCCTGAAGTAAATCACAAAGCAGATAGGTGTTTGAATTTTTCTTATGATTGTCTGTAATAATATAAAGCTCTCTAGATGCTCTGGTAAAAGCAACATAAATATTGTTTAACTCATCTAAAACTTCTTTCTCATATAATTCTTTGTACTGTTCTTCATAATCTTCATTAAAGTTTAGAAGGGAATCTTTTATTGGTACATACACTTCATCGAAAGCACCTTCCTCATGCCATGGTAGCCAGTCACTAGTTTTACTTAAGTCTCCTAATTTGTTATTTCCAAATGGGAAAATAACCATAGGGAATTCTAAACCTTTGGCCTTATGAATTGTCATAATTTGTATGGCTTCACTTTGTTTGGAAGATGGGATGCTTAATTTATCTGCCTTACTTTCCCAGTAATCAAAAAACAGATGTTTGGTTGTTGCTTGTGTTTGTTCGTAATTATGAACAAAATCCATAAAGCTAAATAAGTATGCGCTGCCTAGTTTGTCTATTTCTAATTTTTCAATCAGAATTTCGAAAGTTTGATATAGACTAGCTTGTGCAATAGCTTGTATGTCGATTGACACCCCATAAGTAGCTAGAATATTTAAAAAATCTTGTATGTTTTCTGGTTTTGTTAATTTGCTTAGAAAATCATGCTTGTCCTCTTTTATATCTAAGTTTTCGTAAATAAAATAACAAAGTTTTACTCTAGACTCTTTATCTGCAGGGAATAAGAGAAGTCGCAAGCAGTTTAGAAGTGCATTGACTTCTTTAGAGTTTTTAAGCAATAATGTTTCCGATGAAATAAAAGGTATATTATATTCGGATAGAATTTCGCTTATTAAAATACCTTGGACATTTTTTCTAACTAGAATGCATATATCCGATAAGCTTAAGGCATCTCTTTCCTTTAGGGTTTGAATGATTTCTATAACTTTATTTTGATGTAAGCTATTGGTTGTTTCATCCTCTTTAGGTTTGGCTAACCTATCTATTTGAATATAACCTCCTTTTCTACTATTTGTTTTTTGTTGATTCCCATCTAAATACAGTTTTCTATAGGTTTCATCTTGTAGAACGTTTGCTGTTTGGGTGAAAAACTGGTTATTGAAATCTATAATATTCTCACAACTACGATAATTGGTATCTAAATGTTTAACTATTCTCTGTTCCTCACTGATTTGAAATGGAAGCTCATCTTGTGTTAGGTTTATAAATTGCTCTGGATAACCTCCGCGCCAACGATAAATTGATTGTTTAGCATCGCCCACAAGCATTACACTTCCTGGTAATCCGCTTTCAAAACCTTGAGAAAGGGCATTGTCAAGTAAGGGCATCATATTTTCCCATTGTAACTTGGATGTATCTTGAAACTCATCTATAAAAAAATGTCGATAACGATCTCCTAAACGCTCGTATATAAACGGTGCAGGTTGGTCTTTAACTTGTTCGTGCAATAGATGATTGAAGTCTCCTATCAACAGTACGTTTTGTTCTTCTTGAATAGCATTCCGTTCGTTAGCTACAAGATTTATTAATGCCATTGGTAAAAGTTCCTGACGTATTAATGTATATACTGCATTTTGGTCTATACATGCTTTTATTCCTATAAATGCACTAGAAAGTTCATTCTTAATAGAGTCAATTTGCTGCTTATGTATATCGTCTGTACTCTTTTTATAATACGCATACTCTCCATTTAATATTTCTGTATGCCATTTAGTTTTTTTGTCGAATTTTATTTCTTTGACTCGATCTATTACTCGATCTAAAAATTTAGGATAGGAAGACCGATCAAAAGCATCATTAGGAATATGCATACTTTTCAACAATTCTAGTGTTTTTTGAGCAAGTAGTTTTGCTTGCTTAAAATTCTTATCAATACTATCCTTTAGTTTTTTTGTGAATTTTCTAAATTCATCTAGATCATGATTCTTAAGCTTTTCAATAGATTCTTTATGATTCTCAGAAATAAGTAGTTTAGCAGTTTTTATAATTTCTCTACGTATATGCCAAGATTTATCTTGAATAAGCTGACTATTGGTATATTGAAGTAAATAATCGGTTACAGCATAATCTTTTCCTGCTTGTGCAATTAATCGATCTACGGCTTCTTCTAACAGCAACTCGGTGTCTAGTGTAACCTCGAAGTTGGCATTTAGCTTTAAGTCTTTTGCAAAGGTTCGGATGATTCTATGATTAAAAGAATCGATGGTTTCTACACTAAATCCACTATAGTCATGAAGTAAATGCCTAAGAATTTGTTTAGATTTTGTATGAATTTGCTCATAACTAAGTTGGATTTCTCGAGCGATATGTTGTAACATATCATCTGGTTCTTTTATCGAACTTTCATTGGAAAAAGCTACCAATTGGTCTACAATTCGTTCCTTCATTTCGCCTACCGCTTTATTGGTGAAAGTAATGGCTAGAATTTTTTTGTAGTAATCGGTTTGTTCGGCAAGCAGTAGTTTTTTTAAATATTCTTTTACCAATGTAAAAGTTTTACCACTTCCTGCAGAAGCATCATATAAATATAAGCTAGGAGTCGAATTAATCACGTTCAAATAATTTTTACTAAAATACGATTTCTAACGCATTTTATCACAAATAGGTTTTGTCTATATTCCATTAATTAATCTTATAATAACTATAACACAAAAAGATTTTTTATTGTGTATATTTGAGGATAGAGAGAAAAATAAATTATTAATTAATAAGTAAACGAAAATAATATGGCATTCGAATTACCAAAATTACCGTACGCTTATGACGCTTTAGAGCCTCATATCGATGCAAGAACAATGGAGATTCACTATACTAAGCATCATCAAGGATACACTACAAATCTTAATAATGCAGTTAAGGGAACAGACTTAGAAGGAAAATCTATTGAAGATATCCTTACTAATTTAGATATGGACAATAAAGCGGTTCGTAATAACGGTGGAGGGTATTACAACCATAACCTATTCTGGGAAGTTATGTCACCAGATGGTGGAGGAAAACCAACAGGTGCTTTAGCAGAAGCTATTGATAAGAAGTTTGGAAGCTTTGAGAAGTTTAAAGATGAGTTCTCTACCGCAGCTAAAACACAATTTGGTTCTGGATGGGCTTGGCTATCTGTTAAAAAAGGTGGTGAGGTTCATGTATGTGCTACTGCAAATCAAGATAACCCATTAATGCCAGGAATTGGATGTTGTGATAACGTAACTCCAATTTTAGGATTGGATGTTTGGGAGCACGCATACTACTTAAACTATCAGAATAAAAGACCTGACTACGTAGAAGCATTTTTCAACGTGATTAATTGGGATGAAGTAAGCAAGCGTTACGAAGCTAACAAATAAGCTAAAACTTCCTTTTAAAATAAAATATGCTCGGCATTGCCGAGCATATTTTATTTATATATCTCTGTAAAAGAGTTAAGCCTTGTTTTTGTAATGCTTTTCGTAGAAACTTACGAAAGCTTTATTTGAAATTCGATTTCCACCATCGGTAGGGTAGTTACCAGTAAAATACCAATCCCCTAAGTTTTTTGGGCAAGCGATATTCAAATCTTCTACGGTTTGGAAAATCACTTCTAGAGGAGTATCCAAAGATTCTCCGCGAATTATATCGGCAATAGAATTTGAAATCTCTTCATAGCCGTAGTTGTCATAAAATGCAGGTACAGCATTTTGCATTTCGTTGTCCTCTAGCTTTAATTGCTCTAGACAAGCTTTATAAGTATCATGAATAACCTGTTCGGTATTATGCAGTTTATGAAGTCGTAAAGTAGCTTGAAAAGCGATTAAATCTTCTAGTCTAGGCATATCTATTCCATAACAATCTGGATATCGTATTTGTGGCGCCGAAGAGACCACTACAATTTTTTTAGGATTTAATCGTGCAAGCATAGTAAGGATACTTTGTTTTAATGTAGATCCTCGTACAATACTATCGTCTATAATGACTAGACTGTCTGTTGGTTTAACTACTCCATAGGTTACGTCATATACGTGTGCAATAAGATCTTCTCTACTATTATCTTCCGTAATAAAAGTTCGTAGCTTAACGTCTTTAACGGCAATCTTCTCCGTTCTAATTTTTATAGATTGGATTTCTTGTAATCGTTCTGGAGTAAGGTTTTCTTTTTCAAGAAGTATAGCCTCGTTCTTCTGCTTGTTTAATTCGTCTTGAGCAGCTTCTAGCATTCCAATAAAGGAAGTTTCGGCTGTGTTAGGAATATAAGAAAACACTGCATTCTCTGTATCATACTGTATGCTTTCAAGTACTTTAGGCATTACAATACGTCCTAATGCTTTTCTTTCTTGGTAAATTTCCGCATCATTCCCACGAGAGAAATAAATACGTTCGAACGAGCATGAACGCTGAGGTAAAGGTTTTAAAATGCGCTTTTGTTTGCATTGTCCATTCTTCTTAATTATTAATGCGCGTCCTGGTTCAATTTCTTTGATATCTTCAAATTTTACGTTGAAAACCGTTTGAATAGTAGGTCTTTCTGACGCTACTGCGATTACTTCGTCATCTTTATAGAAATATGCTGGACGAATTCCTGCAGGATCTCGCATAACAAATGAGTCGCCATGTCCAAACATTCCACCTATAACATAACCACCATCCCAATCTTTAGAAGATCGTTTAAGGATTTTACCTACTTTAAGGTTCTCCGCGATATATGGGGAAGCTTCTTGTTTGTTAAGTCCTTCTTTTTTTGCTTTGGAGTAAAGTTTATTTACCTCATCATCTAAAAAATGGCCTATTTTTTCGAGTATGGTAACGGCATCTGCATTTTCTTTTGGGTGCATACCTAATTGCAGAAGGTTTTCGAACATCTGATCGGTGTTGGTCATGTTAAAATTTCCAGCGATAAGCAGATTTCTGTGCATCCAGTTGTTTTGACGCAAGAAAGGATGCATGTGTTCGATGCTTTGTGTGTCAGAGGTTCCATATCGAACGTGTCCTAGATATAATTCTCCAAGAGCGGGGATATGTTTTTTTTGTGCTGCTACATCATTACGATATTCTGGATGTTTTTCAAAAATACCATTAATACGTTCGTTTATTTTGGTAAATACATCTTGTATAGGTTGTGAGCTATTGGATCGTACTCTGCTTATAAAACGACTTCCAGGCTGTACATCAAATTTTATGTTGGCTAGTCCAGCACCATCTTGCCCTCTGTTGTGCTGTTTTTCTAGCATGAGGTACATTTTATTTAATCCATAAAAAGCTGTACCATATTTTTCTTTATAATATTCTAAAGGTTTTAATAGCCTTATTAAGGCGATACCACATTCGTGTTTAAGCTGGTCACTCATAAATTTAGGTATAGGGGATATAAAAAAGCCCTGAAAAGTCAGGGCATAATGAGGTTTAGTTTATTTGGATGTCAAATTGTGTCAAGTTTTTAAACTGTTGCAATCTTTGATGTATTTCTTTACGAGAGACATTTAATATACGTTCTGTACCAAATTTCTCTACGCAGAAAGATGCCAAGGCCGAACCATAAATTATAGCATTCTTCATGTTATCAAAGCTGTAGTCTTTTGTTTTGGCAAGATAGCCTGTAAATCCACCTGCAAATGTATCGCCTGCTCCAGTTGGATCAAAAACTTCTTTAAGAGGTAGAGCAGGAGCGAAGAATACTTCTCCTTTGTGGAATAATAAAGCACCATTTTCACCTTTTTTAATCACCACATACTCTGGTCCCATTTCTTTAATTTTTTGTGCAGCAGTCACTAAAGAGTATTCGCCAGTAAGCTGTCTAGCTTCCTCGTCATTTATAGTGATTACATCTACTTTGGAAATAACCTTTAATAAGTCATCTAGAGCATTGTCCATCCAGAAGTTCATAGTGTCTAATACTACGAGTTTAGGGCGTTTAGGTATTTGATCGATTACTGCTTGTTGTACTAATGGATGTAGGTTCCCTAACATAAGTACTTCTGTATCCTTGTATTCTTCAGGTACTATCGGATTAAAGTCAGCTAGAACGTTTAGGTCGGTTACTAGTGTATCTCTAGTATTCATGTCGTTATGGTATTTACCACTCCAGAAGAAAGTTTTTCCATCTTCTATAACTTGTAATCCCTTAACATCCATTCCTTTATCTTCTAGTAATTGGATATATTCTTTAGGGAAATCACCACCTACAACAGAAATTATCGCACCATCAACATTAAATTGTGAAGCGGATAATCCAATATAAGTTGCTGCTCCACCTAAAATTTTATCGGTTTTACCAAAAGGAGTTTCAATTGCATCAAAGGCAACTGTACCTACTATAACAAGCTTACTCATAATATCGTTTGATTTGAGTTTTTGATTAAAAGGACAAATATACAAGTTTGTCGTTTTATATTCTATCATTTTATAAAAACACTTGGCGTTTCAAAATCGAAAAATGAAATATAAATACTTGTATTCTATTTTATTTAAATTCTAATCAAAGCTTAATTTGTTTTAACACTTATAAATGGAATCTGTAAATTAACTTTGCAGACAAAACTATGGAAAAAGAAATATGAACGACGGTAAACAAGCAATTCGAACTACCTTATTTAGTGTGGTTAGTAATTTATTTCTAGCTATTATAAAAGGAGTTGCTGGCATATTTGGGAATTCTTATGCACTGATTGCCGATGCGATAGAATCTACTGCCGATGTGTTTTCCTCTTTATTAGTGTTATTTGGAATTCGTTATGCCAATCGTCCACCAGATGAAAATCATCCTTATGGTCATGGTAAAGCCGAACCATTAGTTACTTTTCTAGTAGTAGTTTTTTTAATTGTTTCTGCAGTGATTATAGCATATCAGAGTATAATTAATATTCTTACACCTCATGAATTGCCTAAAAGTTGGACGCTTTATATACTTGGAGCGATTATCATATGGAAAGAAGTATCTTACAGATTGGTAATCCGAAGAGCTCGTAATCTTGACAGTACGGCTCTAAAGGCCGATGCTTGGCATCATCGAAGTGATGCGATTACTTCCATTGCAGCATTTATTGGGATAAGTATAGCGTTGTATTTAGGAGAAGGCTACGAGGCTGCCGATGATATTGCGGCATTATTTGCTTCTGGCATTATACTTTACAATAGTTATTTGATTTTTAGACCTGCTTTGGGCGAGGTTATGGATGAACATAGATACGATACATTAGAAAATAAAATAAGGAAGATAGCTTTAACCGTTCCTGGAATAAGAGGAACAGAAAAATGCTTGATACGTAAAAATGGAATGTATTACTTAGTGGATTTGCATGCATTAGTTAATCCAGAAATAAGTGTACGTAAAGGCCATGAAATTGCACATAATCTACAAGATACTATTATAGAGCACAATCCTAACGTAGTACAAGTGCTCGTACATATAGAGCCGTTTGATCCAAAATATAATGCAGCAATTCCTCCACAAGAAGATTAGACATTATTGAATCCACGATACTTCATAAATATTTGGATCTTCTTTTAAACTCTGTACAATATCGCTTACTTTACGTACATCAATATTTTCAAATCCTATATGAAAAACAAAACGTTCTCCTTCTTTATCTAATGAAAAAGAGTGGATATGTAAATGTTGATGTGTTAAGAGCTTTTGAAGTAATGTATTATTATCTAGGTTTTTTGTCGTAACAATTTTTAAACTCGTATTACGATATTTTTTAAAATACGTACGTTCTAATTGTTGTAGTCCCCAAAGTATAAATAATGCGATAACTGTAGTAATAGAAGCAGCGAAATACATACCGCTACCAGCTGCCAAACCTATAGCGGCAACGGTCCACAGACCTGATGCAGTAGTCAGTCCACGTATCACTCCACGGTTTAGAAATAAAATGGTTCCAGCACCAATGAATCCCATACCACTAACTACTTGTGCAGCCACACGTGCTGGGTCTAAAGTGATACTGTCATTATGCAATACTTCAGCAAAACCATACATAGAAACCAGCATAATTAAACAGGAACCAACAGATACCATAGTATGCGTGCGCAAGCCTGCAGACCAGTTTTTTCTTTCTCTTTCAAGTCCGACTAAAGCACCTAAAAAAGCTGCTAAGAACAAGCGTAATAAAATATCTGTCCAAGGGAGCATCTCCATGTGTATATGTTTTGCTGGTTAGTAATCTTTACTATAAAAATAGTAGATTTTTTTTATTATAACTCAAGTAATGGATTATATGCGTAAGATAGGAATCTGTTTTATTGATATGGAGAAGATCTTGTTCATTTTTGTAGTAGTATATTAAAAGGTGACTATCCATCCTTTATAAAGAGAGGAAATTAGTCTTTAAATAGGTATTAATAAGATGTCAAAGTTTTTAAAATAGTTTTAGAATCTTAATAACTCCGTTTATTAATAGTCTATTTTTGTATCGCTGTAAAAGAGACAAGAAATATTGAATTGTTATTTTACGAACTTTTACCTTAGTTGAATATTTGTACTTTACATTTACAATGAAACAATCTAAAATATCTTCTTTTTTCCAAGAACTACTAGCATTGATAAAAGGTATGAGTTTTTATCGTGCTATTTTGTTGCTTATGGCAGTAGCTATCCCAATAGGTGTGGGGGCATTGTTTGGTCATGTAGAAGTAGGATTGGCGGTTGGGTTTGGTGCGTTTTGGTGTTCGCCGAGTGATATTAGTGGTAGCCAAAAACATATGCGTAATGGTATTTTAGCATCGGCGCTACTCATTACAATTGTAACTTTTATAAGCAGCTTAATTCCTAAAGACATTTGGATTGTAATCCCAAGTATAGGGATTATGATGTTTCTAATCTCTTCTATTTCTGTTTTTGGGTTTCGTGGATCTCTAATTAGTTTTTCAGGATTGTTAGCTTTTGTATTGAGTTTTGCTTTTACTAATGATGCATTACCAGTTACTCTTCATGCTTTGTTGGTAGGAAGTGGAGGGTTATGGTATTTGTTTATAGCGAGCATTTGGTATAAGCTAAATCCCAAAGGCCCTACGGAAGAAGCACTGAATGATGCGCTGAAGCTTACTGCAAAATACATTAAGACTAGATCTGATTTAGTTTATCCCGATGTTGATAGAGTAGAACTACAAGATGATTTGTTTCAGTATCAAGTCGAATTAGGCGAACTACATGAAACGCTAAGAGAAATTTTGCTAAGTGAACGACGTTCGTTTGGTAAATCGAGTTATAAACGCAATCGTGTTCTGGTGTTAGTTCAGCTGATTAATATTCTCGAACAAGCTATGGCAAACCCGGTTAATTATGAGAAAATGGATACTTTATTCCGAAATCATAAAGAGCCGATTATTGCTTTCCAGCGTTTGCTAGAAGGAATGTGTCATAAACTCAATTTACTTGTA
Organism: Bacteroidota bacterium; assembly: GCA_021793135.1. Classification (GTDB taxonomy): domain Bacteria; phylum Bacteroidota; class Bacteroidia; order Flavobacteriales; family Flavobacteriaceae; genus JAJYTI01. The sequence goes on along the minus strand of JAJYTI010000055.1, from coordinate 242 downwards.
GCCAATTCTAAAACTAAGGCAGATGAGGTTACCAATATTAGTTTACAAAAATTATTGGAAAATGTACAAGAGCAAATTGATGCTTACGCTCATACCGAATATAGTAGTGCAGAAGGTGTACTCGTATTACAAAACTTCTATAAATATCAGCAAAAACAGGTAGAGTCTATAGAGCAAATATCATGGATTATGCATGGCGGAAGCATTCGAGATATGGGTAGTATGTCGCAATCTACTGCGGT